>DATKAT010000138.1:0-24626 GCA_035514675.1 Acidobacteriota bacterium
TCCGGGTTTTCCCCATTTGTCAAGGCCTCACCGCAGGATTTCTGGCGCACCCTTGCGGGCGCTCGCGGTTGGGGGCGTGGACATCAACCCAGCCCTCACGGACTGGGCTAAAGACTGCCGGCCTTCCGGCCTAAATCGAGCCCTCAGCACCCAGCACCCAGCACTCAGCACCCAGCACTCAGCACCCAGCACCCAGCACTCAGCACTCAGCACTCAGCACCAACCACTCACCGCTCTTCGAGATGCCACTGCAGGATTAGGGCGGCCGCGAACTCATCCCGCCTCTTACGCCTTTGCTCGGGCGGAATCTTCAGTTCGGCCATCTTCCTTTCCGCCTCCTTGGAGGAGAGGCGCTCGTCGTGCCAGCGGATTTCCACGGAGCTGCGGCGGCGGATCTCTTCGACGAGGGGGCGAATGACGTCCATGACCGGGCTCTGCCGCCCGCTGAGAAAGCGCGGTTCCCCGACCACGAGCCGCTCGACGCGGTGCTCCGCGATCAGTCCGCAGATCGTTTCGGCATCCTTCTTCAGGCCGGCTCGTTTCAACGTCGTCAACGGCTGGGCGGTCATTTTCATGGGATCGGAAAGAGCTACGCCGACGGATTTCGATCCGACATCGATGGCCATCCATCGCCTCCAGTCCTTCCGATATCCGCTATTCATGGGAAGTTCCCCTTGTTTAGCACAGGCGGCTCCACTATAATTCTAAAGCCTGAGCCGAGGATGCTGGAGTGACGTTTCCATTGGGTGCGGCCGCCCGTTGAACTCCGGAAGCTGGTTTGCATCTACAATGAAGGAGAGTTGGGACGGATCCCGACGAATCGATCTGGAATCCTTAAGCTGAACTACATAATGTTTGGAAAAGTGAGAATCGCCATACTGTCGCTGTCGACCTTAATCGTTCTCTACGGAGTGGTCGGCGGCTATATGGAGCCGGTTTCGGCGCGGGACGAAGCCTATCGGGATCTTTCCGTATTCACCGACGTGATCAACAAGGTTCGCACTGAATACGTTGAGACCCCCGACATGGAAAAGACCCTAAGGGGAGCGCTCCATGGGATGATTGAGGCATTGGACGGGCACTCCAGCTTCGTGGAGGCTGAGAAGTATCTCTCCCTGGCGTCGCGCGAGGCGGCTATCGCCTCTCCCGGACTGATTCTTTCGAAGCGCTACGGGTATGTTTACGTCGTTGCGGTGCGGCCCGAGGGGAGCGCTGCCCGCGAAGGATTGCGGACGGGAGATCTTCTGGAGTCGATCGAAGGGAACGTCACGACTCAGATGAGTCTGTGGGAAGCCCGGAATCTGATGAGAGGCGATCCGGGGTCTGAAGTGCAGGTCCGGGTGATTCGATTTCGACGCAGCGAGCCCCAGGAACTGATTCTTGAAAGGACTGTGCTGGCGGCCCAGGAAGTTTCAGCCCGCATGCTGGACGATGGGATCGGCTTGCTGCGAATTCCCGAGCTGCGGGAGGGGGTTTCGGAGTCGGTGCGCGCTAGGCTGAAGATGCTGATTTCGGCGGGCCTCAACGGCCTGCTGGTTGACGTTCGCGGCACCGCTTCCGGAGAATTCCAGGAAGCCGTCCGGGTGGCCGATCTATTTCTGGAGGAGGGATCGGTGATCGGGTTCAGGAGAGATCGGGTGGGCCGTCAGGAGGAATTTGTCGCCAAAGAGCCTTCTCTGTTGACAGGGATTCCTGTTATTGTGTTGATCGACGGGGGCTCCAGCGGCCCGGCCGAAATGCTGGCGGCCGCCGTGAAGGAGAACAGCGTCGCCGAGATTGTGGGAGAACGAAGCAATGGTCATGGTTCGCTGCAGAATCAGTTCGATCTGAGCGACGGATCGGTCCTGTTTCTTTCCACCCATATGTTTCACCGGCCGGGTGGAGCGCCGATCCAGGGCGGCGAGCTGAGAACCTCCGGGATCGAGCCGGACCTTCGCGTGCCCGCGCCCGAATTCGTCACGAGTTTCTATTTCGAAAACACCAGCGATGAGGACGAGGGGGAGCCGGCCGAAGAATTTTACCTGAAGCTGGATCGAGCGATCGAGAAGGAGCAGCTGGGGGCGGCGGTTGAGCGCTTGCAGAAGCGAATTCAGGAAAAGACGCTCAAAAAAGCGGCGTAGCGTTCGGGGTGGGTGAAACCACCTGAAACATTCACTAATCACATGTAAGGAGATGCGATGAATAAGGGTGAATTGGTTGATGCCATTGCAAAGGATGCGGACATTTCGAAGGCGCAGGCGCAGTCTGCCGTGGATTCCTTCGTTGAGAACATCAAGAAGGCTCTCAAGAAGGGAAAGAAGGTGACGTTGGTTGGTTTCGGAACCTTTGCCACTTCCAAACGGAAGGCTCGGACCGGCCGCAACCCCCGGACGGGCAAGCCGATCAAGATTCCGGCCAAGAAGGTGGCCAAATTCTCTGCCGGCAAGTCTCTTAAAGACTCGATCAACTAGACTGCCGGATGGGCGAGCCGGATCAGGGCCGGATGCGTCGGGCGCAGCCTGTTTGCACCCGGCCCTTCGACTTTTCGATGTTTTCTTTTGTGATACTCTGACCCGACCGATGATGGAATCGATCTCCGGTTTGAGTCAGAACTATACGTAGGTGCGTAGCTCAGGGGGAGAGCGCTTCCTTGACGCGGAAGAGGTCAGCGGTTCAAATCCGCTCGCACCTACCATCTTCCTTGTTCGGCCGGAAATCTCCGGCTGCGTTCCAACCCCGTGCCGATTTCGCGCCGGAGTTCGGCGTCGCTTCCACCGGTGTGATCAATTCCGGTACGTACTCCGGGCAGAACCGTCGGAAGGGCATTGGGGCCTCAAGGCGTGCCGCACGCGGCCGACTGAACGCTTCGGACTGACCTGAGTCGGGAAATGATGGGAGTGATGCTTGGAACGAGCGATTGACGGGAAGCGACCTGAAGGGGAGCCCGCGGGAGATGGGAAGGGACGAATCCGTCCCAATGAGACGGGCGGAATGAAGGCGATTCGCCGAGACGGCGAGGTTTTTGAAGTGAATGACGGGGAGCAGGCGCTAGAGATTCTGCGCCATTCGACCTCCCATTTGATGGCCCTGGCGGTTCGGGACCTGTACCCCGAGGTGCGCCTCGGGATCGGCCCTCCCACCAGCGAAGGCTTCTATTACGACTTCCAGGCGCCCCATCGATTTTCAGAGGAGGATTTGGAAAAGATTGAAAGGAAGATGACCGAGCTCCAGGAGGAGAATCACGCGTTCGTTCCTTCGATAGTCGAGAAGGATGAAGCGGTGGAATTCTTTCAGTCTCAGGGGGAAGCGCTGAAGGCCGAGCTGATCGAAGACCGCGCAGACCAAGTGCTGTCCTGCTTTCTCCTGCGGGATTTCAAGGATTTCTGTCTGGGTCCCCACGTCCTGTCGACTGCGCGATTGGGCGCATTCAAACTCCTTTCCGTCGCGGGATCGTACTGGAAAGGGGACGAAAAGCGGGAGCAGCTTCAGCGGATTTACGGAACGGCGTTTTTTACCAAGGAAGAGCTGGACGCGTATCTGAACCGGCTAGAGGAGGCCAGGAAGAGGGACCATCGAAAGTTGGGACCGGAGCTGGGACTCTTTTCGCTTCAGGAGCAGGTGGCTCCGGGACTGATATTCTGGCATCCGAAAGGCTCGCGCATCCGCGCCCTGATCGAGGAATTCCTCAGTCACGAGCTGAGGAAGCGCGGATACCAATTCGTCAACACTCCCCACATCGCCAAGCACGACCTGTGGAAGCGTTCCGGACACTACGATTACTTTCGTCAGAACATGTACACGCTTTCGGTCGACGAGGACGAATACGTCCTGAAGCCGATGAACTGTCCGGGGCACATTCTGATTTATCAATCGGAAATGAGGAGTTACCGCGACTTGCCCATTCGTCTGGCCGAATTCGGGACCGTATATCGCTACGAAAAGTCCGGAACCCTTCACGGCATGCTCAGAGTCCGGGGATTCACACAGGACGACGCCCATATCTTCTGCCGTCCCGATCAGGTTTTTGATGAGGTGGTGCAGACTCTGGATCTCGCCGAACACGTTCTGCACAGCTTCGGATTCGACCAATACCGCGTGACGCTGGCGGTCTGGGATCCGTCAAAAAGGGAGGACTACGCCGGCCTGCCGGAAGATTGGGAACGCGCCGAATCCGTGCTGGTCGAAGTCCTGGAGCAAAAGGGTTGGGAATACGACCGCGCCGAAGGAGAGGCCGCCTTTTACGGTCCCAAAATCGACGTGCAGCTCATTGACGCGATTGGGCGTCCCTGGCAGCTCAGCACCTTTCAATTCGACTTCAGCCTCCCTCAGCGGTTTGACGTCACCTACATCGGCTCCGATTCCAAGCCGCATCACGTCGTGATGGTTCATCGAGCCTTGCTGGGATCGATGGAGCGCTTCATGGGAATCTTGATCGAGCACTATGGCGGAGCCTTTCCGGTCTGGCTGGCGCCGGTTCAGGCTGTCGTGCTTCCGGTCAGCGACAGGCACCGCGATTACGCGGAGAGCGTTCAAACGCGTCTGGAGGCCTGCGGGCTGCGCGCGGAGACCGATCTGCGCAACGAAAAGCTCGGCTACAAGATTCGCGACCATCAGATCAAGAAGGTCCCCTTCATGCTCGTCGTCGGCGAGCGCGAGGCGGAAAGCGGATTCGTATCGGTGAGAAGCCGCAGCGAAGGAGACCTGGGAGTCAGTTCCGTGGAAGATTTTTGTGAGAAGATTCAGAAATTGATTGATACCAAGGCGGCAAAGCCTTAACTTTTCCCTAAACCGATCGGTATTCCGAATCCGCCGGGATTAGTGCGGTGAAGTAGGTTGTCTTTCTAAGGAGGTGCGCTTATCGCAAAAACACGCGTCAACCACGAGATCAGAGTTCGCGAAATCCGAGTGATCGACGAAAATGGAGATCAGCTGGGGATCATGACGCCCGACCAGGCGCGCTCTCTGGCTATAGAACGGGGCTTGGATCTTGTGGAAGTGGCCCCCACCGCTTCTCCTCCTGTCTGCCGCATCATGGATTACGGCAAATACCGCTACGAACAGAGCAAGAAGGCCCAGGAAGCGAAGAAGCACCAGAAGACGACGCAAATCAAGGAAGTCAAGTTTCGTCCAAAGATCGACGAACACGACTATGACTTCAAGAAGAAGCATGCGATCCGCTTTCTTACCGAGCAGAACAAGGTCAAGGCGACCATCATGTTCCGAGGCCGCGAAGTGACCCATCCGGAGTTGGGGGCTGTGATTCTCAATCGTCTCCGCGAAGATCTGGCGGAACTGGCGGAGGTTGAGAGATTGCCCAAGTTGGAGGGCTACAACATGACGATGATTCTGGTTCCCAAACGCAGTCAGTAGCGTGCTGGGTGCTGGGTGCAATTTGCAGGAATCCGGGTTTTCCACATTTGTCAAGGCCTCACCGCAGGATTTCTGGCGCACCCTTGCGGGCGCTCGCGGTTGGGGGCGTGGACATCAACCCAGCCCTCACGGACTGGGCTAAAGACTGCCGGCCTTCCGGCCTAAGCCGAGCACCCAGCACTCAGCACCGAGCACCGAGCACCCAGCACCGAGCACCCAGCACGCGGAACTGGGAACGCCGATTCACATCGGCGTGGGGATTCTGATACAATCGCGGTTTTATCCGAGGAAGTTTTCGCGAACGGAGCATTAGTCGTGTCCAAGCTGAAGACAAAGAAGTCCGCATCCAAGCGTTTTCACCTGACCGGGAGGGGGAAAATCAGAAGGCGGCGGGCATTCGCCAGCCACATCCTGACCAAAAAGACCCCCAAGCGAAAGCGGAATTTGCGGAAGGCCGCCCTGGTCTCGCCTTCCGATGAAAAACGCGTCAAGCAGATGCTGAAGATTTAGCCGATCGATCTAGGGTGAAGATATGCCGAAAGTAAAGCGTGGCAACCGGCGGCTTCTGCGCCGGAAGAAGATCTTGAAGCAGACCAAGGGGTACTGGGGTACCAAGAGCAAGCTCCACCGGGCGGCCAAGGAGCAGCTCATGCGCTCTCTCAACTACGCCTACCGGGATCGCAGGCAGAAGAAGCGGAACTTTCGCAGGCTATGGATCATCCGAATCAATGCCGCGGTCCGCCAATACGAGCTTTCCTACAGTCAATTCATCGACGGACTGAACAAGGCCGGCATCGCCTTGAACCGCAAGATGCTGGCGGAGATGGCGATACTCGATCCCGGAGGGTTCGAGAAGCTGGTCGACCGCGCGAGGCAGGCGACGGGCCGGTGAGCGTGGCGGCTGACCACCCGCTCTGGGAGCGGTTTCAGAGCGACCTCCGATCGGTCGACAGCCTGGGATCCCTCTCTGAGGTCCGGGACAAATACCTCAGCAGACAGCGCGGTCTCCTGACTTTGGAGTTGAAGGAGCTGGGGCGTCTCCCCAGGGAGGAGCGTCCGGCTGCCGGTCAGAGGCTGAACCAGCTTAGGCAGCGAGTGGAGTCGGCGCTGGGGGAGCGCTTGGAGCGCCTGCAGTCGGACGAGCGGAGCCGCAAGATCCAACGGGAAACGGTTGATGTGACCATGCCCGGGCACCATTGGCCGCTGGGGACGCTCCACCCGCTTCGCAGGCTGCAGGAAGAGATGGAGGGCATTTTCCTCCGCATGGGCTTCGAAGTCGTCACCGGGCCCGAGATCGAAACCGACTATTACAATTTTGAAGCCCTCAATATTCCCCGGGGCCATCCCGCGCGCGACGACCAGGACACCTTTTACCTGAACGATTCGCTGCTTCTCCGAACCCACACCTCTCCGGTGCAAATTCGAACTCTGGAGAAGCGGCAGCCGCCGGTGCGGATGATTTCCCCCGGACGGGTTTTTCGACGGGACGCCGTCGACGCCACTCACAGCCCCATGTTCCATCAGATGGAGGCCTTGGCGGTGGACGAAGGAATCGGCATGGGACATCTGAAGGGGACCCTGGAGGCATTTTTCCGGCAGCTTTTCGGAGAAGGGACGCATGTGCGGTTTCGACCCAGCTTTTTTCCCTTTGTGGAACCCGGCGCCGAAGCGGACGTCAGTTGCATTTTCTGCTCCGGATCGGGCTGCCGGATTTGCAAGGGGACCGGCTGGATCGAGGTGCTCGGCGCCGGGATGGTCCATCCGGAAATTCTCAAGCGGGTGGGATGCGATCCGGACCGCTGGACCGGGTTCGCTTTCGGAATTGGGATCGACCGGATCGCGTTGCTTCGTTATCAGGTTGACGATTTGCGGCTCTTTTTCGAAAACGACATCCGCTTTCTTCGTCAGTTTTAAAGCGGCGCGCCTCAACCCGGACGGCACTTCCGTCGGGAAGGCGATCGAATTTGGGGTGAACTGGTGAAACTCAGCAGGGCGTGGCTCGAGGACTTCGTGGATTTGCAGGAGCCGGGATTGGAAAACTCCCGGCTGGCCAAGCGACTTTCCATGCTGGGATTGGCCGTTGACGGGGTGGAAGAGTCGGACTCCGACGCCGTTTTCGACCTGGACGTCACGACCAATCGTCCCGATTGCCTGAATCACCTCGGTGTCGCTCGGGAGCTTTCCGCATGGTTGCGTCTCAAGCTGAAGCAGCCCGATTTTTCGGCGCCCGCGTTTGAGGCTCTGGACGCGATCGATTTTCCCGCCTCCGTTACCGTCGAGGCCCCGGAACTTTGTCCCCGCTACGCAGCGCGAGTGATTTCCGGGATCGCCGTTTCAGAATCTCCACCCTGGCTGCGGGAGCGACTGGAGCGCCTGGGACATCGACCGATCAACAACATCGTCGACGCCACCAATTTCGCGCTTTTGCATGTGGGGCACCCGCTCCACGCCTTCGACTACGAAAAGCTGGAAGGCCGAAGGATCGTGGTGAGAACCGCCCGTCCCGGGGAATCGATTCGGACGCTGGACGGACAGATGCGCCGACTGAGCTCGGAAATGCTGGCCATCTGTGACGCCGGCAGGCCGGTCGCATTGGCCGGAATCATGGGCGGGGAGGAAAGCGAGATTTCGACCGTCTCCAGGACGATCCTGCTGGAAAGCGCTTACTTTTCACCGGCTTCGATTCGCCGGGCTGCGAAGGCCTTGGGGATGCGCACCGAAGCGTCCTATCGCTTCGAAAGGGGTGCCGACCCCGAAATGCCCGTTCAGGCCCTGAACCTGGCCAGTCGTCTGATCTGCGAGTTGGCGGGCGGACGCTGCGTCTCCCCTGTCATCGACGAACACCCCCTCCCCCGACGCCCGTCGGAACTGGAACTGCGCTTCGAGCGGATTCGACGGATCCTCGGGATGGATGTGGGTCGGGAGGATGTCGAGGACATTCTGGATCATCTGGGATTCCGGATCCAGACGAAACAAGAAAAGAGCCTTGCGGTGGCCGTACCATCCTATCGGGTGGACGTCGGAATCGAAGACGATCTGGTGGAAGAAGTCGGTCGCCACGTCGGTTACGACCGGATTCCCTCGGCGTATCCGCAGGCGTCGCGTCCGGGCCGCCCTGACCCGACCATGCGGCATCAGCAAGCCATTTGCGCCGTCTTGAACGGACTTGGCTTTTACGAAGCGATACAGGTTGCGTTTACGCAGCCCGATCGAGAGCAAGCCTTTCGCACGGGGACCGACGACTCGCCGCCGATCGCCAATCCCCTTTCGGAAACGGACACCCACCTGCGCACGACGCTGATCCCCGGGCTGCTCGAGGCGGTTCGGCGCAATCTGCATCACGGAACCAAAGACGTCCGACTCTTTGAGATCGGAAAGGTCTATCGACGAATCGGGGATCCTCTGGAGGGGGTTGCCGAGGAAAACCGGCTGGGCGTGGTGGCTACCGGGCAATTTCACCACTCTTACTGGGATTCCGCGAAAACGGATTTCCATTTCTTTCATTTCAAGGGGGTTCTGGAAGCGCTGTTCGCTCGATTGAAGATGCAGGTGGATTTTGCGCGCTGCGAACTGCCGTTTTTGCATCCAGGAGCGTCGGCGCTGCTGACCGGCGGAAAGGAAGCCCTCGGTTCGGTCGGCGAGCTGCACCCGCTCCTGCAGGAACAACTCAAGTGTCCGTCGCCGGTGTTCCTGGCCGAGATTTCCCTCTCGAGCGTTTTCGCGCGGCGCCTGGCGGAGCCGGTGTACCGGCCCCTGGACAGGTTTCCCTCGATCGACCGGGATTTTTCCTTTGTTATTGACAAGAATATTGAATTCAGTAAAATAAGATCGGCTGTTCAGACTCTGAAAATCGAAGATCTGCAGGATCTTCGCGTTATCGACATCTATCAAGGTTCCCATCTTCCACCGGAGAAAATCAGTTTAACCGTGCGCCTGACATTCGCGAACCCGGAGCGCACGCTGACCCAGCAAGAGGTCAGCGACGGCGCCGGCCGGGTGGTTGAGGAGTTGCGCCGGGAGTTTGGGGTCGAGCAGCGCTCCTGAACTCGACCAGCGGGGAGGGCCGATTGCCTCACGAAATACTGGCACGACTCGAGCTTCTGGTAACCGAGGTCACCGGGCAGGCGGCGAATCTGCGAACTCAGAACTCCGAGCTGCGGCAAAGGATCAGGCGGCTTGAAGAGGAACTGGAGGAGTTGAATCGGAAGAATCAAGAAGTCACCCTTGCAGTCGGGAAATTGCGGCTGGATCGGAAGAAGATTCAGTCGCGGGTGAAACGGATTCAAGAAAACATCGCGGTTCTGGAAGAGCCCCTAAAGCATGCGAAGGGGTGACCGCATAAATGCGAATGAAGGAACGAGGGCAAGTGACGGAAGTCAGAATCTTTCACCAGACTTACAGCATCCGGAGCGAAAACGGACCTGAATACGTAGAGAGTCTGGCGGAGCATGTGGATCGGACGATGCACGAGATCTCGGAGGCGACCCCCGCGGTGGACACCGCTCGGATCGCCATCCTGGCCGCCCTCCATATTGCGGATGATTTTTTCAACGCCAGAACCGAGTTGAGCGATCTGCGGGAGGACGTGCTAGACAAAGGGCGGAAAATGATCTCCCTTCTGGAGGAGGCGGCCGACGAAGGCGCTGCTTCTTGACCCGCCTTTCGCCGCTGCGTTAGGATGGAATCGCCCCTGCAATGCACGTGATGGTCTATAGTGTTTGAGCCAACACTATAGAAAAGGGATCCCGGAGTTTTCGGACTGTGCGCAGTACGGAACAGGGAACCCACCTGGCCTACGCAGGTTCAATCCGTTAGCCCACACGGCAAAGCGGGGGTCTTTTCGATCCCTCCCTTCACTCCGACCCATCAGATGATCGGGGAGCTTTAAGAACAATGCAGCAACTCGGAAACCCTTCTTATTTTGTGTTCGTTCTGCTGGCGGCCGCTGTCGTCGGAGTCTGGTATCTGCTGAAGGTGAAAGTGGTGAATCGCCAGCTTGCGGAAGGCGAAAAGAAACTGGTGGAGCGCGAGAGCGCGATCGAAAAGGAGGCTGAGAGGCTAAAGAAGGAACATTTGCTGGAGGCCAAAGGCGAAATCTTCAACTGGAAGGTGGAAGCGGAGCGCGAGGTGCAGGAGCAGCGCAAGAAGATCAGCGCGCTCGAGCGGCGGCTGGCGCAGAAGGAGGACGGTTTGGAGCGTCAGGAAAGGCAGATTGAGCGCAGACTGAGAGACTTCGAGCAGCGGCAGGAGTCCATCGCCGAGAAGGAAAAGGAGATCTCCGCGCTCGAGGAAGAGCTGCAGAGGGCGCGGGCCGAGCAGCTGCAGCGACTGGAAGCGGTTGCCGGGATGACCACCGAAGAAGCCAAGAAGATCCTGATTCAGTCCATCGAACGCGATGCCATGCACGACGCGGCGATGCTGGCCAAAAGGATCGAAGACGAGGCGCGGGAGAAAGCGGAGATGGAGGCGCGAAAGATCGTCAGCCAGGCCATCCAGCGCTGCGCCGCCGAGCACGTGGTCGAATCCAGCGTCTCCGTGGTGGATCTGCCTTCCGATGAAATGAAGGGGCGGATCATCGGACGGGAGGGCAGAAACATCCGGGCGCTCGAGCAGGCAACCGGCGTCGATCTGATCGTTGACGATACGCCGGAAGCCGTCATCCTCTCGGGTTTCGACCCGTTGCGGCGTGAAGTCGCCCGGCTGTCGATCGAGCAGTTGATCAAGGACGGAAGAATCCATCCGGCGCGCATTGAAGAAATCGTCTCGAAAGTGGAGCGGGACATGACCAAGCGCTTGCGAACCGAAGGCGAAGCCGTCGCCTTCGAACTGGGGATTCACGACCTGAACGGAGAGCTGCTGACGCTCCTGGGGAAGCTGAAATATCGAACCAGCTACGGGCAGAACGTTCTGAATCATAGCCGAGACGTCGCCTACCTGGCCGGCATCATGGCCCGGGAGCTGGGCGCCCGCGGAAACGTGTGTAGAAGGGCCGGACTCCTGCACGACGTCGGAAAGGCAGTGGACCGGGACCTGGAAGGCACGCACCTGCAGTTGGGAGTCCAGCTGGCCCGCAAATTCGGGGAAAGCCCGGAAGTCATTCATGCGATCGAAGCCCATCACTTCGATGTCGAATTTCAAACCATCGAGGCGGTGCTGGTGCAGGCGGCCGACGCCATTTCGGCGGCCCGGCCCGGCGCCCGCCGAGAAGTTCTGGAAAGCTACGTCAAGCGGCTGGAAAAGCTCGAAGAGCTGGCGGCTTCCTTTTCGGGCGTGGCCAAGGCCTACGCCCTGCAGGCCGGAAGAGAAATCCGGGTCGTCGTGGAAAGCAGCAAGATTTCCGACGAGCAGGCCTACTGGCTCAGCAAGGACATCGCCAAGAGAATCGAAAAGGATCTGGAGTACCCCGGCCAGATCAAGGTCACATTGATCCGGGAAATGAGAGTGGTCGATTATGCGAAGTGAACTCGGCCCGCAACAGACTCTGCGGGCAGGATGAAGGTTCTATTTGTCGGCGATATCGTAGGGCGCGGCGGCCGCAGGGTCCTGAAGGAGCATTTGCACTCGCTGCAGCGGGAGCATGACGTCGATTTTACGATCGTCAATGTCGAGAATGCCGCCGGCGGGTTCGGCGTAACGCCCGCAATCGCCGAAGAAGTGCTGGGGCTGGGCGTCGATGCGATGACGTCCGGAAATCACATCTGGGACAAGCGGGAAGCGCTCGATTATCTGGACCTCCAGCCAAGGCTACTGCGTCCCGCCAACTACCCCCCCGGATTACCCGGCAAGCCGTACTTCCTCGGAGAAAGCCCCCAGGGAGTTCCGGTCGCCGTCGTCAACCTGCAGGGAAGGGTCTTTATGGCGAGCACCGACTGCCCCTTTCGCGCTGCGGATCAGATTCTGCGAGATTTGCGGAACAGGGCCCGCGTCGTCATCGTCGATTTCCACGCCGAGGCGACTTCCGAAAAGATGGCCTTCGGCTGGCACCTCGACGGTCGAGTCTCGGCGGTGCTGGGGACTCACACGCACGTACCAACGGCCGACGCACGCCTATTGAACGAGGGTACGGCCTATATCACAGACGTGGGCATGACCGGATCCTATGAGTCCGTCATCGGCATGCAAGTGCGAGCTTCGCTGGCGCGATTTCTCACCGGCATCGGCTCCCGCTTCGAGCCGGCTTCCGAGTCGCCCCGCCTGTGCGGCGTGCTGCTGGATGTCGACGAACACACCGGCCGCGCCGCCTCCATCCGACGCTGCGACCGACCGTAACGGACGCGAAGCGCGGTTCCGAGTTCCGAGTTCATTTTGCAAAAATCAGGGTTTTGTGCATTTGTCAAGGCCTGACCGCAAATCTCTGCCGCACCCTTGCGGGCGCTCTCGATATGGCGGGGCTTCCACCCAGCCCTCACGGACTGGGCTAAAAACTGACGGCCTTTCGGCTCATTCGGGCCCGTCAGCTCATCGAATCGCGTTACGCAGAACCCAGAACCTGGAACTTTGAACTCGGGACTTTGAACCGCGCTGCGCGCAGCGAGTCAGCCGCGAACCCCCTCTTTCGCCAGCATTCTCTTCAGGTAGCGACCGGTGTGCGATTCCGGACATTGCGCCACTTCTTCCGGCCGTCCCGCGGCTACGAGCCGCCCGCCGCATTCCCCCCCTTCCGGGCCCAGATCGACGATCCAGTCGGCTGACTGGATCACTTCCAGATTGTGCTCGATGACCAACACCGTGGCCCCGCCTGCGATCAGGCGGTCGAATGTTTTCAGGAGCTTTCCGATATCGTCCAGATGGAGACCCGTGGTCGGTTCGTCCAGGATAAAGAGCGGATTGCCCCGGGTATTTTTGGACAGGAACAGGGCCAGCTTGATGCGCTGGGCCTCTCCTCCCGAAAGCGTGGTGGCGGATTGACCGAGGCGGAGATATCCGAGACCCACCTCCCGCAGGATTTTCAGCTTTCGCACCACAGGGGGACGGTCCGAAAAGAACTCGATGGCTTCATCGGCGGTCAGACCCAGCACGTCGTAAATGTTCTTTCCCCGATAGGCGACCTCCAGCACCTTCTTCTGGAAGCGGGCGCCCCGGCAATCCTCGCACTCCAGCTCCACATCGGCCAGGAACTGCATCTCAACGGTGACCACCCCTGAGCCGTTGCACGCTTCGCAGCGCCCTCCCGAAACGTTGAACGAAAAATGCGCCGGCGAGAGACTTCTGGCCTGCGACTCGCGCAGGTCCGCAAACAGCTTGCGTATCTCGTCAAAGGCCTTCAAATAGGTGACGGGATTGGAGCGGGGAGTCCGCCCGATGGGGCTCTGATCGACCAGAATCACGTCGGAGACTTGTTCCCAGCCATTTATATCGTCGCAGGCCCCGACCTCCTGCTTCCATTCGCTTCGCCGTTTCTTGATTCCGGCATAGAGCACGTCCTGGACGAGGGTTGATTTGCCGGAGCCGGACACGCCGGTGACGCACGTCAGGACTCCCAAAGGGAACTCCACGTCGATGTTCTGAAGGTTGTGACGGCGGGCGCCTTTGACGGCGATCCTGGGACCGGAAGGATTTCGCCGAAATACGGGTGAGGAGAGTCGCGCTTCCTCGCGGAGGTATTTGCCGGTGAGGGAATCGGGATTTTCCAGCAGGGAGGGGAGGTCTCCGCTGTGCAGGATCCGTCCGCCCCGCTCCCCGGCGCCGGGTCCGATGTCGATGACGTGATCGGCGCTTTCGATGATTTCCCTTTCATGCTCCACGACGACGATGGTATTCCCCTGATCCCGCAACTGCTTCAGGATCGCGATCAATCGTCCCTGATCCCGGGGGTGCAGCCCCACCGAAGGCTCGTCCAGCACGTAAAGAGTCCCCACCAGAGAAGAGCTGAGCGAAGCAGCCAGGTGAATCCTCTGCATTTCGCCCCCGCTGAGGCTGGAAGTGAGGCGATCCAGATTCAGGTACTCCAGGCCCACTTTGGTTAGAAACTCCAGACGCCGTCGAATTTCCAGCAGCAGCTTCTCGGCGACCCCCTCCCCTTCCGGCGGGACCCGCAGGGTCTGGAAGAATTCGCTCAGTCGGGCCACCGAAAGGCGCGTCAGCTCAGTGATGCGCTTGCCGTCGAGACGGACGTCGCGCGCTTCCCTGCGCAGACGCTCTCCGTTGCATTCATGGCACTTGGAGTAGCCGCGATAGCGGGCCAGAAAGATGCGGACATGCATTTTGTACTTCTTGCGGGACAGATGGCGGAAAAATCCCTTCACGCCGATGAATTCGTCGTCGCCGTGCCAGATCGTCTCCTGCGCCTCCTCCGGCAAGCGACGGTACGGCGCGTCGACCGGAATCCCCCGGCGTTCGGCCCACTCAAGAAGCCGCCGTTGAAATCGACGATATCGCGGCCTGGCCAAAGGGCTCACGGCGCCTCCTTCCAGGCTCAGCTCCGGGTCCGGAATCACGAGGGCGCGGCCGATGCTCATGATGTTTCCGAAGCCGTGACAGGCCGAACAGGCGCCGTAAGGGTTGTTGAAGGAAAAGAGGCGGGGCTCCGGAGCGCTGTACGATATCCCGCAGTGCGGACATTCGAACCGCTCGCTGAAGGTCAGGGTCTGGGCGGGCTCTTCCGGCTCCAGGAGGACGACTTCAGCGACGCCGTTCCCCTCGGCGAAGCTCATCTGCACCGAATCGGCCAGCCGTTCTTGCGCTTCGGGACCGATCACGATTCGGTCCACCAGCACTTTCGATGAGTTCAGCTCGTCGATGGTCGTCGGGCGATCCGCGTTCAGGTTCAGGATCCGACCGGCCCCCTCGCCGTCGCCTCCCTGCAACAACCGAAAGAACCCTTGCCGCAAGAGGTTATCCACCAGATCGTCCAGCGAAATCCGTTCGCTTTCGGCGCCTTCGGACAGATCCAGAGCGCTGCCTCTGAAGGGAAACGCGATGTAAAGGCGGCGCCCCTCCGGCAGCTGCATCAGTTCGGCGACGACGCGATCCACCGTGTCGCGTTGAACCGTCCGTCCACAACCTCGACAGACGACGGTTCCAACCCGCGCGAACAGCAGCCGCAGGAAGTCGTAAATCTCGGTCACGGTGCCGACCGTCGATCGGGGATTGCGCGTGGCGTTCTTCTGGCGAATGGCGATCGCCGGACTCAGGCCCCGGATCTCCCGAACATTCGGCTTGCTGATTCTTTCCAGAAACTGGCGCGCGTAGGAGGACAGGGATTCGACGTAGCGCCGCTGGCCCTCGGCGTATAGGGTGTCGAAAGCGAGGCTGCTCTTGCCCGATCCGCTCACTCCCGTGACAATCGTCAGAGAGTTCCCGGGAATCGAAACGTCGATGTTCTGCAGATTGTTCTGTCTGGCGCCCAAGACGACGATCGGCTCCGGGACAACGGAATCTTTAGCCATGCGTGAACCTATCAGTCTAACATGGGGCCGGGGGCCGGCATTGCAAAAGTCGCCCGCGGCCTGCTCCCCGGCGAGAGGGATGCGTGATATAGTGGCGGCCGGATGAAGGTCGCATCTGTTCAGCCGTCTCTGGCCCTTCCCGGCGGATTGGTCCAACTGGAGTTTGAGGGGGATTTGGAGTCGGACCCGCCTCGAATTACGGTGGGCGGGCGGCCCGCCGGGATCATGGGAATCTCGCGGAATCGAGTCACCTTCAACGTGCCGGAATGCGAGTCCGGCGAGATTCGCATCAACGGGGCCGAGGCCGGCAAGGCGATCTCTCTGGTTGTCGGCCGAAGAATCGCCGACGAACTCCACCCGGTCACCAGCCCGGCGATCGACCCGCAGGGCAACGTGTACACGACGTTCAGCGGCAGTCGCGGCGAAAAGGCGCCTTTCGGTGTCTTCGTCATTTCGGCGGACGGGCTCAAGGAGCCGTTCCTGGGAGACTTGACGAATCCGACGGGCCTCGCAGTGGGGCCGGATCAGCACCTGTACGTTTCCAGCCGTCATTCCGGGACGGTGTTTCGGTCTTCCTTCGACAAGCAGATTGAAAAATGGGTCGACGGGCTCGGAATGGCTACCGGCATCGCTTTCGATTCGAAGGGCGACCTCTATGTGGGCGACCGCAGCGGAACGATTTACCGAGTGACTCCAGATCGAAGCGCTTCGGTCTTCTGCAGCCTGGAACCCAGCGTTTCCGCCTATCATCTGGCGTTTGATTCGGAGGATCGCCTGTATGTCAGCGGGCCTACGCTGTCCACGCAGGACAACATTTACCGCATCGGAACCGACGGTTCCCCGAAGATCTTTTTCCGAGGCTTCGGGCGCCCGCAGGGTCTTTGCGCGATGCCTGACGGCACGCTGCTCGCAGCGGCTTCCTTTCGGGGCCGGAAGGGCATCTACCGCTGTGACGGAAAGTCCGCCGAGTGGTTCGTTTCCGGTCCCATGCTGGTCGGGGTCGCCTGGGATCCGAACCTGCGGCGTCTCTGGCTTGTCGACCAGGAATCTCTGTACCAGATCCCGCTATCCTGACGCTCCGGTCGAAGGCGCAAAGATTTGGCATCCATGCCGCTGGACACGGAAAGCTTCGCTTTTAGAGTGCTTCATCGGGACGCGACGTCGCAGGCGCGCCGCGGGCTGTTTCGAACCTCTCACGGAGAGTTTGAGACCCCCGCCTTCATGCCGGTCGGCACGCTGGGAAGCGTTAAGGCGATGTCGCAGGAAATGCTGGAGAGCCTCGACGCCCGGATCATTCTTGGGAACACCTACCACCTATATCTGCGTCCCGGGATCGAGGCCGTCAGCCGCCTGGGAGGGCTTCACCGGTTCATTTCGTGGGAGAGGCCGATCCTGACCGACAGCGGCGGCTTTCAGGTCTTCAGCCTGCGAGGTCTGAATCGGATTACGGAAGAGGGCGTCGAATTCCGATCTCATCTGGACGGGAGCAGGCATTTCCTCACGCCGGAGATTTCGATGGCCGTCCAGGAGGCGCTGGGCTCCGACATCGCAATGGCTTTCGACGACTGCACGCCGTACCCCGTAACGGAATCGGAAGCCCGTCGCTCCATGCTCCGCTCCATGCGCTGGGCGGAACGGTCGCGAGTCGCGTTCCGTTCCACGCGTCAGGCTTTGTTTGGAATCGTGCAAGGCAGCGTCTATCCAGCTCTTCGTCGGGAAAGCCTGGACCGCCTGCAGGAACTCGACTTCGACGGCATCGCGCTCGGAGGGTTCAGCGTAGGAGAGCCGAAGCCCCTGATGTTTGAAGTACTGGAACGGCTCGCCTCCGACTTTCCAGCCGACCGCCCCCGTTATCTGATGGGGGTCGGGACGCCGCTGGACCTGGTCGAAAGCGTGCGCCTCGGCATGGACCTGTTCGACTGCGTTCTTCCTACGCGGAACGCTCGGAACGGACAACTCTTCACGTCGCGGGGGATCGTTCGAATTAAGAACGCGCGCTACCGGGAAGATGCCGACCCGCCGGATCCCGACTGCTCCTGTCCCACCTGCGCCCGCTACTCCAAAGCCTACTTGAGACACCTGTTCGTGTCCCGCGAAATCCTTGCGGCGATCCTCAACACGTGCCACAATCTACACTTCTTTTTGAGGCTCATGGAACGGGCGCGGGACAGTATAGAGACCGGGGATTTAGTAAACTTGCAGAGAGATCTGATGCGGCGGTTTTCGGACAAAGATTGAGCCGCCGGGTCGGTGGGGAACCGAACCGGGGCGCCAAGCGACGCCGTCTCCTCGCCAATGTCCGGAGCTTGATTCCGGGATTCGAGTTGAACAGGAATCGAACCGGACCCGACGTGTCGAGCGAATCGATGGGGAGCAGACGCGGACGGCTTTAAAGCGGCTTGGACGTGGCGGTTGCAGGCGGGCCAAATTCTGGTATACTCCGGCTTTTTACCGCGAGTAGATCATGATAATGCAGCTATTTCTGGCGCAACAGAACGGCGTCGCGCAGCCGAATTTGTTTGCCAGCTTTTTGCCCATTCTGGCCATCATCGCGATCTTTTACCTGCTGATCTACCGTCCGATGCGCCGTCGGCAGAAGAATCTGGAGCAGATGATCGCCAGCCTGAAGAACGGAGACAAGGTGATTACCAATGGAGGGATTTACGGCACGGTCGCCGGAATCCGGGAAAACACAGTTCTGCTGAAAGTCTCCGACCAGGTCAAGCTGGAGGTGGCCAAAAGCGCCATCGCTTCCATGCAGGCTCCGGACGCTTCCAAATAAAGACGCTGACTGACATTAGAAATGGGTCGAAATGAGTAGAAAGATTCAGTACCGGCTGCTGGCTATCGCCCTCGTCATCGCCTTGTCGGTAAGCCTGCTTTACTTCCAGAAGATCAATCTGGGACTCGATCTGCGGGGCGGAGTGCACATGATCCTGCAGGTGGAGATCGAAGAGGCCATTGAGGCCGAAATCCTGCAGATGCGAGAACGAATCCAGATCGGCCTGGAGGAGGAAAATCTGACGTTTGGAGAGACCCGCGTCCAGGACGGTCAGATCCTGATTCTGGGCGTGCCGGATGAGTCCCAAAGCGGAGTCCAGGATTTCCTGAGCGGCTTCCAGCCGAGCTGGCCCTATACAAGCCGGGTCGAGGGCGGGCTGGCGAATTTCTCGATGCGTCTGGACGCCGCTCATCGCAAAGCCCTGGCCAACCAGTCGGTGCGACAGGCCCGCCAGATCGTCGCCCGCCGCATCGACGAATACGGCGTCGCCGAACCTTCCATCACCGTGTACGGAAGCGGCGACGTGCAGGATCAGATCATCGTCGAGCTGCCCGGCGTAGAGGACTTCGAGAGAGTCCGGCAGCTGATCCAAAGCGTCGCCAAGCTGGAGTTGAAACTGGTGCACCCTTCCCACAGAGGGGCGCCCTTTCCCACTCGGGAGGCGGCCATCGCCTCATTTGACGGAGCGATTCCGCCCGAATATGAAATCCTGCCGGTGCGCGAAAGAGACAGCGTCGGGGCTCAAACCGGATATTACGTAGTGCGACGCACGGCGACCATTACGGGCCAGCATCTGAAAAACGCAAGACGCGCGCAGGACTCTCTGTCGGGCAGATCCGAAGTCTCGTTTTTTCTGAACCCGGAAGGGGTGGCGCTGTTCAGTCAGACGACTGGGCAAAACGTGGGAAACCAGTTGGCGATCGTGCTGGACGACGTGGTCCGCTCGGCGCCTCGGATCGAAGGGCGGATCGATACCGAGTCGGCCAGGATTACGGGTAACTTCACTCCCGAAGAAGCGGACGATCTGGCCTTGGTCCTTCGTTCCGGCGCGCTTCCGGCCCGACTTCAGATCTTAGCTTATCGACCCGTGGGCCCATCCCTGGGCAGGGATTCCATCATCCGCGGTGTGTACGCTTCAGTCATCGGGCTGTTGCTGGTGGTCAGCGGAATGCTCCTGTTCTACAGGGTCGCCGGGATCAACGCCGTCTTCTGCCTGAGTCTGAATCTATTGATCCTGATGGGTATTCTGGCCTACTTCCGTGCCACCCTCACGCTTCCGGGAATCGCCGGAATCATCTTGACCATTGGAATGGCGGTCGACGCCAACATTCTGATTTTCGAACGCATCAAAGAGGAGCTGCGAGTCGGAAAAACGGTCCGCGCAGCCGTGGATGCCGGCTTCGAGCGCGTGTTCTCCACCATCATCGACACCAACATCACCACGCTGGTGGCGGCGCTGTTTCTTTTTCAGTTCGGTACCGGTCCGGTCCGGGGTTTCGCGGTGACCTTGGCGGTCGGACTATTGGCCAACATCTTTACAGCGACTTTCGTTTCTCGAACGCTGTTTTCGATCCTCCTGCTGAAGAAAGAAAGGACGCTGCTTTCGATTTGATCGGGGAACCTTTTGGAAATCTCGGGGACTAAATTCGTGGACGCTCGAAGCGAGCGCCGCCGGAGCAGTGAAAGCTAGATGGACATCGTACGCGAGCCTAAAGTCGACTGGCTTTCACTGAAAGTCTATTTTCTGATTGCGTCGCTGCTCTTGGCTTCCGTAGGCGTCTATTCGCTGATTGCGCGGGGACTCAATCTGGGAGTGGACTTCACCGGCGGAACGCTGTTGTACGTAAAGTTTCGGGAAACACCGGAGCTGGAGAGGATCCGGAGGGCGCTCAACGAAGCGAACCTGAGAGCCGAAGAGGTCACGAGATTTGACGAGCCGGCCCGCAACGAAGTTCAGATCAAGCTGGGTCAGACCGAATCTGAGGAAGAGGATCTGACCCTTCAGGGGCGGCTGGTTCGCGAAACGTTGGAACAGGAGTTCGGGCAGCCGGGAGCGGACCGGCTGGACTTGAACAACATCTCTCGAGTCGCGCTGAGCGAGCGGCTGCTGGAGGACGATCCTTTGGGCCTCCGGCAGGACCGTACGGCGGCCGAACGAGAGCAGGAGTATGGCGGGTGGGCTTCACGAATCAGCGAATTCCGGGTTCAGCAAAGCGGACTTTTCCGGGAATTGCTGCAGCTCGGCGAACTCGATCTGCCGCCGCCACTGCAGAATTATTTTCAGGAGAACTATTACTTGGGAGCGTTCATCGTACAGAGCGTGGAAGGAGTGGGGCCCCGGGTCGGACAGGAACTGCAGGAAAGGGCCCAGAATGCGGTGCTCTTCTCCCTGCTGGGAATGCTCATCTACATCGCCTTCCGGTTTCAGCCGGTATACGGGGTCGCCGCCATTGCAGCGCTGTTTCACGACGTATTCCTGACCGTGGGCCTTTTCTCGCTGACAGGGAAGGAAATCTCCTTGACGGTCATCGCCGGACTTCTCACGGTGGTCGGCTATTCGATCAACGACACGATCGTGATCTTCGATCGCGTTCGCGAGAATCAGAAGCTGATGAGACGAAGCACCACGTACGAGATCATCAACAAAAGCGTGAATCAGACGCTGAATCGAACGATCATGACCTCGGGCATGACCTTACTGGCGGTCCTGGCGCTGTTTGTTTGGGGCGGAGAGGTGCTCAGCGGCTTCTCGTTCGCCCTGGTGGTGGGGATCATCGTCGGAACGTACTCTTCGGTGGCCATCGCCAGCCCCATCGTCTTGTGGTGGGAGAACTATCGGGAAAGAAGGCAAAGTGCGGCAAGAAGACGCGCGTGACATTCGCCGTTTCAACCGAATCGCTACGACGGGTCGCCTCGAAATTTCCAAGGCCGCGTCATTCGAACAAGCGGCTGCAGAAGGCGCTGAAAGGCGCCGCGGCGGCGCCGGAGCGGCGAGAAATCCTCGGGATGGAGGATGAGGCATATCCGGAAGATCAGACATAAAGCGATTATTTTTAATATGTTAGAGGTTTTATCCAAATGGAGGTTTTGCTTGACTCGCTTTTCGGCCGATAGTAATATCGGCCGAGGTGCGGGCTGACGGAACCAATTTTCCATGACCTAAGAAAGGAAGAAGGGTCCAATGTTTGACGATCTTCTCGAATCCTCGCCAAATCGCGGGGGGCGAAGCAAGAGCACCATCATGATTTCTTTCATCGTTCACGCGGTTCTGTTGGTGGCGATCATCGTCGCTCCCCTGATCTACTATCAGGCCATCCCAAGCCATGAGCTGCTGACGTTTTTGGCTCCTCCTCCTCCTCCTCCCCCTCCTCCGCCTCCTCCTCCGCCTCCTCCTCCGGCGCCGGTGCAACCGAAGCAGCAGGTGGTGCGGCTGGATCCGGATCAGTTTATGGCGCCGACTGAAATCCCCGAGGAGATTCCTCCACCGATGGACGATATCCCCGACATTTCCAGCGTCGATACGAGCGCCACGGGCGGAGTACCCGGCGGCTTGGTCGGCGGCGTGCCCGGCGGGTCGCCCGGCGGAGTCATTGGCGGCGTTCCAGCCGCTCCTCCCCCGCCGCCTCCGCCACAGCAGAAGGAACCCATTCGGGTGGGCGGAAACGTCCAGTCTTCCAGGCTGGTTCACCGCGTGGAGCCTGAATATCCGGAGCTGGCGAAGAGAGCTCGGGTGCAGGGAATCGTTTTGTTGCAGGTGACCGTTGACGAGCGGGGCGTCGTGTCCAGCGTGGAAGTCATCCGCGGTCATCCGCTTTTGAACCAGGCGGCTGTTGACGCCGTAAGTCAGTGGCGGTATTCTCCGACCCTGCTCAATGACGAGCCGGTGCCGGTCATCGCAACCGTGACGGTCAACTTCGTGCTCAGGTAGGCGCATGGCGCGGGAAAAGAGCGTGAGTCAGTCAAAACCAAGCTTCGGGCTATCTATCACAGGGAGGTGAGTTATGGGTTCATTCATGGAAATGTGGGGGCAGATGGGGACCATCGCAAAAGCTGTGGTGTGGGTGCTCTTTTTTCAGTCCATCTGGTCGATCGGGGTGATGATTGAACGTTACATCATGTACCGAAAGGCGAAGAAGCAGTCGCGTGAATTCGCCCCTGCCGTCGCGGAGTCGCTCAAGAGAGGGAATCTGGACGAAGCCGTGGATCTGGCCGAACAATACAGCGCCAGCCACCTGGCCAAGGTCGTTCATGCCGGACTCCAGGAGTTCCGCTCTCACCAGGGACCGGACACCATCCCGGGAGAGATGGTGGAATCTTCGCGTCGCGCTATTCAGCGAGCCACGGCCATCGGCATCGAGGATTTCAAAAGGGGCCTGGGGGGCCTGGCCACCATCGGCGCCACCGCTCCCTTCGTGGGTCTGTTCGGAACCACCATCGGAATCATCAACGCCTTTACCGGAATGAGCGCCGGCGAAGACGTCGGACTGGCGGCCGTTGCGGGCGGAATCGCCGAAGCGCTGGTGGCTACGGCGTTCGGACTGTTTGTGGCCGTTCCCGCAGTCTGGATGTACAACTACTTTACCGGCAAGGTGGAGTCCTTCGTCGTTGAAATGGACAATTCCGGGTCGGAGCTGATCGATTACTTTCTGAAGCGGAGGGCCCAGAAACATGGCAATCAGTAGCGGCGGAAGCTCGAGCGTCTCCAGCGTGAACTCCGACATCAACGTCACGCCCATGGCCGATGTGATGCTAGTGCTGCTGATCATTTTTATGATCACGACGCCTCTGATTCAAAGCGGCGTCGCCGTCAATCTGGCGCAGGCAAGGCATGCGGAGGAAGCTCCCGAAGCCGAAGCCGAAGACGCCACGATCGTTACCATCACCCGAAACCGCGAGGTTTACGTCAACAAGACGCTGGCTTCCGAAGACATGGTCCTGGAAATGGTCACCGAAGCTGCGGCTAGAGCTCCCGACAAGCCGCTTTTCGTCCGCGGCGACGTGGCGACCCCGTACGGCAAGATCGTCGAAATCGTCGACGTGGCCCGCGAGGCCGGCGTCGAGCGAATCGGTCTGATTGTGGACCGTCAGCGTGAGGAAGGAGGGATCAGGTAGTGGCGATTTCAACCGGCGGAGGAAAGAGGCAGAAGTCGGACATCAACATCACTCCGTACATCGACATCCTTCTCGTTCTGTTGATCATCTTCATGGTCATCCAGCCCACCACCCAGTACAATCTGCGGGCGCGAGTTCCGCAGGAGGCGCCCGAAGACATTCCGGAGAACGTCATCATCAAGTCCGACGCCATCGTCGTCAGCGTCGCGTCCGACGGAACGATCCGGATCAACCAGGATCCGGTCACCCGGGCGGCGCTGGGGAGTCGGCTGTTTGAGATTTACAGCGCCCGGGCCAACAAGAATATGTTCGTTCAGGGACACGCGGATCTTCCCTTCGGCGACATCGTCAATGTCATCGACATCGCCAAGGGATCCGGCGTCGGGGACATAGGGCTGATGATCGTTGAGGGAGGGGGCTAGGATCCGGGGATCAGTCCTCCCGAACTGGAGAGAGCGTTTGATGAGAATTAGGGATAGAGTTGCCGTTTTGTGTCTGGGTCTGACACTGATATCGAGCGCTGCGGGCTGCAAGCTCATCGATCAGCTGAAGGCTCGCAATCACCTCAATCACGGAGTTTCCGAATACACGTCGAAAAAATACGACAGTGCCGCTGAAAGCTTCACGGCCGCCATCGAGCTGGACCCGGAGCTGGTCGACGCCTACGTCTATCTGGCCACCACCTATCGGGCCCAGTTCGTGCCGCTGGTTCAGACTCCTGAAAATCTGGAGATGGGGAAGAGGGCCATCGCCACTTTTGAAAAGGTTCTGGAGCTGCAGCCCGACCATCGAACCGCGATGGTCAATATTGCGGATATCTACCGGAACATGGGCCGGCCGGAAGAGGCCAAAGACTGGTACCGCCGGCTGATGGAAATTGACGAGGATCAGTCCGAGGCATTGTACGGAATCGGCGCCATCAACTACGCCATTTCCCATGAGCAAACGGGCGAAGACGGCGCAAACGTCGAAAATCTCACCGAAGAGGAGATCGC
>DATKAT010000139.1:0-8973 GCA_035514675.1 Acidobacteriota bacterium
CCTTCCTCTCGGAAACGCCGAATCTGCCGCATCCTTCCGTTCCCGTCGGCCCGGACGCCTCGTCCAACCAGGACGTACGAAGATCGGGAACTCCGCCTCGGATGGATTTCGAGATCGAGGATCACGTGGACATCGGCGTCCGGCTGGGAATTTTGGATCCGGAGCGGGCGGCGAAAATCGCCGGCGCCCGCTTCGCTCTCTATCTGAACGGGGGCGCCCAACTGGAGCGCGCATTGATTCAGTTCATGCTCGACGTGCACACGCGTGAACATGGTTATCGAGAGGTGCTGCCTCCCTTTTTGGCCAATAGCGCGAGCTTTTACGGCACCGGCAACCTTCCCAAATTCGAATCCGATCTGTTTCACATCAATGGAACGGACTATTATCTGATCCCAACCGCCGAGGTGCCGGTTACAAACATTTTCGCCGACGATGTCCTGGACGAGGAGGATCTGCCGATCCACTTCGCCGCCTACACCCCCTGCTTTCGCAGCGAGGCCGGTTCGTATGGAAAGGACACTCGCGGACTGATCCGACAGCACCAGTTCAATAAAGTGGAGCTGGTCAAATTCTGCACGCCGGAGAACTCCTATCAGGAATTGGAACGCCTGACGGCTCATGCCGAAGAGATTTTGAAACGGCTGGAGTTGACGTACCGGGTCGTGACGCTCAGCAGCGGCGATATGGGTTTCAGCGCCGCGAAAACCTATGATCTGGAGGTGTGGGTTCCCAGCCAGAAAGCCTACAGGGAAATCTCCTCCTGCAGCAATTTCGAAGATTTCCAGGCCCGTCGTGCTAACATACGATACAAGCCGGCCGGTGGAAAGAAGACCCGATTCGTCCACACGCTGAACGGATCGGGGCTGGCTGTCGGGAGAACCTGGGTCGCGATTCTGGAAAACTTTCAGCAGGCGGACGGATCCGTCGTGATCCCGTCCGTTCTCCGTCCTTATATGCACGGTATGGAAAGGCTGACTGCGACGGAATCCAGAGCACGGGACCTTCGATGATTCGCTTTCACCTGGACAGGAAAGTCAAGCTCCCTTACTACGACCAGATCAAGGGCCAGCTCTTATCCGCGATTTATTGCGGAAAAATCCAAGAGGGCGAGCGCCTCCCCTCCATTCGGGAACTGGCCGACGTTTTGGGGATTAATTTTAAGACGGTGCAGAAAATCTACGGCCGCCTGGCGGAAGAGAATTATCTAGAGTTGGTGCCGGGAAGCGGCGCCTTCTTGAAAAAGCGCAGCGGTGAAGACAACTACGAGCAGATGCGGCGGCGCGCGATCTTCAAGCTCTTGAGTGAAACGACGGAGAAGGGTCGAGGCATGGGACTGGCGCCCGAGCGGCTGGTCCGCCTGCTAGACGGGTTCGTTTCAGGCGCCGGGCTTCGAAATCTGCGACTGGCGGTTGTAGACCATGAAGAAGAGGCTTTTATTTTTTCGCGCGAGCTGAAAATGCGGTTAGGAATCGACGCTTTCCCGATTTCGCTGGCCGATGTCCAGGACAACGGCAACCAGAACTTGCTGCAGGACGCCGATTATCTTCTGACCACGAGCTGGCATCTGGAAGAAGTGGGCGCCTTGGCTCAAACATTGGACAAGGGAGTTCTGGAAATAAAGCCGAGCCACTCCATATATACGGAAATCCTTCAGGCGGCTCGAGACCGCAACATCGCCATCGTAATTCGAGACGAGCAGACGATGCACGCTTCGTGGGAGATCTTTATGAATCTATACCACCCTTCCACCCAGAAGAAGTTCTGGATTGCGCCGATCGATCGAGCCGACCTGATCGAACGCATCGTGCGAGAGGCCGATCTCATTTTCGTGTCGCCCATGTGTTGGGACGAGATGCGACGAATGACCCCGGCTGACAAGGAACTGAAGACCTACGAAAACTTCATTTCTGAAGAAACGATCAACGCGCTTAAGGAACTGCAGCTTCTGGGCTGACGAGCAGTATGACCGAATCGCTGATTGCATACGCGCGGAAGATTCCGAAAGCCGAGGTTCATTTGCATCTGGAAGGGTCGGTGAAACCGAAATTGCTGGCTAAATTGGCCGCCAAGTACAAAACTGAAATCGCGGGCTGGCCGGCTGAACGAATCCGGCAGGAACTGTATCGATATAAGGATTTTCAGTCCTTTCTGAACGCCTACCGGGTCGTGTGCAGCCACTTGCGGGAACCGGGCGACTACGTGGAAGCCTTAGACCATCTGGCAGCATATTTTCAAGACCAGAACATCCGCTACGCGGAAATCATCTACTCGCCTTCGATTTCGCGGAGATTCGACCAGGATGCGGAGCAGATCCTTTCTCTCCTGTTGAAGCGCGGCTTAGAACTGGAGAGTGAAACGGGAACGCGGATCCGCTGGATTCTCGATGCCGTCCGCCAGTGGGGGCCGGGGCCCGCCCAGGAAACGGTCGAATTGGCCGCGCAGTATCGGGGATGCGGGGTGGTCGCCGTCGGCCTCGGAGGGGACGAAACCTCGCTGCCCGCAGCCGTGTTTCAAGAGGTTTTTTCGTGGGCGAGAGCCCATCAGTTGTTCGTCCACATCCACGCCGGAGAAACAGGCGGGCCGGAGCAGGTGTGGGATGCGATCCAAATTCTGGGCGCCAACCGCATCGGACACGGGCTACACGCCGCCCGCGACCCAAATCTCATGGAGCACTTGCGTGAGCGGGCAGTGGCTCTGGATCTCTGCTTGACAGGCAATCTGAAAACGGGCGCCTGGAGTCCGCTTTCAGCACATCCCTTCCAGGTCCTGATGCAGCGCGGCGTCCAAGTCACGCTCAACACCGATGATCCCGGGATGTTCGATACGACCCTGTGCCAAGAATTTGAAAAAGCGATCGAAAACTTCGGCTTGGACCAGGAGCAGGTTCGCACCGTATCCCTGCAGGCGCTGCACTCCTGCTTTCTGGATTACGAACAGAAGATGGCCTTGATGGCGGAATTCCATGAGCAAATCCAGTCGATCGCGTTACAATAACAGCCTGTCGCGCGGGACGCAGAACGTCGTTAAAAGAAGTGGCGGCGCTTTGGGCATGGGCGGTTTCGCCCAAGCCAGCGGGGGCCAATTTATTTCCAGTGCTTGAATTCCGGGCCGACGAGGTCGCGTCCCTTCATTGGGCATTGAGCCAGGAGACGCTCTCTGAAATTAAACGCAACCGCCCGGCGCACTCTTGCCCGGTTTGAGTCTTCATGAAGCTGATCATCCAGATTCCCTGTCACAATGAGGCCCAGACCCTTCCTGAAACGTTAGCGGCCTTGCCCCGCGAACTCAGGGGCGTGGACCTGATCGAAGTTCTGGTCGTGGACGACGGCAGCACAGATGGAACGATGGAGGTCGCTCGAAAGCTGGGAGTCGATCACGTGGTCCGCCTCTCCTCGCGTGGAGGCCTGGCGCAGGCTTTCTCAACCGGACTGAATGAATCGCTTCGACTCGGCGCCGACCTCATCGTCAACACCGACGGAGACAATCAGTACTACGGCCCCGACATTGAGAAGCTCCTCGATCCGATTCTCAAGGGGCGGGCGCAAATGGTCGTAGGGGCCCGCTCGATCCAGGATATTGAGCACTTTTCGCGGTCAAAGAAGCTGTTGCAGCGACTCGGAAGCTGGGCAGTTCGTCGGATCTCAGGAACGGAAGTTCCAGACGCCACCAGCGGGTTTCGAGCATTCAGCCGGGAAGCCGCGCTGCGGATCAACGTGTTTTCCTCTTATACATACACGCTGGAAACCATCATCCAGGCGGGACGTTGCAACATCTCCATCGAGTCAGTCCCGATCCGGACCAACCGCCCGCTCCGCGAGTCGAGACTGATTAAAAGCATTCCTTCCTACCTGCGCGTCTCAGCATGGACGATGCTTCGAATCTTTCTTCTTTACAAGCCGCTGCGCCTTTTCGGTCTGCTGGGAGGAGTCTTGTTCGCCGCCGGATTTCTCATCGGCCTCCGCTTCGTCTTCTTTTACTTTCTGGGGGAGGGCGAAGGAAAGATTCAGTCCCTCATCCTGGCCGCCGTTCTACTGATCATGGGATTCCAGTTAGGAATCCTGGGGCTGGTCGCCGATCTGATTTCCACCAACCGTCGCATCCTGGAAGAGATTCAATACCGACAACGCAAACAGGAACTGGACCCGTTGAAATCGTGAGCCACGCAACCGTCCTTGGAAATGTCTACGACAAATACGCGTCCACCAACCCTTTCGCCCGCCTGCTTTTCAAGCGCTTTCTGCGCGAAATCAGCGGGATGAGCCGATGCGCAGCTCCCGACAGCCTCCTGGAGGTCGGTTGCGGAGAAGGGTTTCTGGCGGCGCATCTGCGGAAATGGCTTCCCAACTGCAGAATCACCGGGATCGATTTGACCGAGACCATCTTCGATGAAGCCGTCCGAGCCGACCGCTCCCTTCGCTTTAGCGCTCAGTCGATCTACAATCTGGCTTTTCCACCGGAATCCTTTGACCTGGTAGTGGGCGCCGAAGTGCTGGAGCATCTTGACAGGCCCCGGGATGCGTTACAGGAGATTTTCCGGGTTTCCCGCCGATACGCCTTGCTGAGCGTTCCGCGCGAACCCATCTGGCGAATCATGAACCTGGCCCGCTTCGCTTACTGGTCCGATTTGGGCAATACTCCCGGACACCTTCAGCACTGGACTTCGAACGCATTCGTCTCGCTGGTGGAGTCTCTTTTTGAGGTGCAGGCCCTGGCCCGTCCGTTGCCCTGGACCGTAGTGCTGGCGCTTAAAAAAGACGATTCCGCATGATATCTTGGCGAGCAGGAGTCGGGAGTCAGGAATACAGGAATTCGGAATTCAGAATTCAGAAGTCAGAACCCAAAGGTGTCAACTTTTAATCAGGACTTGACAGGAATAGAGCCGCCGTAGAACCCAGAACCTTGAACCCAGAACCTTGAATCTTGAACCTTGAACTTTGAACTTGAAACTTGAAACCTGAAACCTGAAACCATTTCCCTTGCTTTCCACTACCGCAACGAAATTCTTGATGGCCTTCACCGGCCTGGCGCTGTTCCTCTTTATCGTAGGGCACCTGGCCGGGAATCTCCTGCTTTTGGCGGGTCCCGATTCCTTCAACTCTTATTCGCACACGCTGCTCAGCATGGGGTGGCTCCTGTACGCGGTGGAAGCGGGACTGATCGTTTTCTTTGCGGCCCACGTCGTCTCGGGCGTCTCCATCGTCTGGAAGAATCGCGGCGCCCGTGGGAATCGTTATCAGACAACTCGGAGCCGGGGCGAGCCGAGCCGCATGAATTTTTCTTCTCGGTCGATGATCTGGACCGGGCTGGTCCTGCTGGTCTTTACGATCGTTCACCTGCAAACTTTCAAATTCGGGCCCGCCGAAGCCGAAGGCTATCTGACGACGGTCGACGGCGTCGTGATGCGAGATCTCTACCGATTGGTGGTTGAAGTGTTCAGCAACGAGGTCTACGTCGTCGGCTATGTCGCAGCGATGGTGTTGCTGGGTTTGCATCTGAGGCACGGATTCTGGAGCGCCTTTCAATCCCTGGGCGCTCACCACCCCAGAATCACTCCAATCCTGTACGGTTTCGGGGCGTTCACGGCTGCGCTGCTGGCGATCGGGTTCCTGTTTCTCCCCATCTGGATCTATCTGACCGGAGTATGAAGCCATGAAACTCGACTCCAAGGTCCCGGCCGGGCCGCTCACTGAAAAATGGGACCGACACAAGGGAGAGATTCGGCTGCTGAGTCCGGCCAACAAGAGAAGATATGAAATCATCGTGGTGGGAACCGGACTGGCGGGCGCATCCGCCGCCGCCAGCCTGGCCGAGATGGGCTATCGGGTCAAGGCCTTCTGCATTCACGACAGCGCCCGGCGAGCCCACAGCATCGCAGCGCAGGGGGGGATCAATGCTGCAAAAAATTATCCCAATGACGGCGACAGCACCTGGAGGCTTTTCTACGATACGATCAAGGGGGGCGACTTCCGATCCCGGGAGGCGAACGTGTATCGGCTGGCTCAGGTCAGTGTAAACATCATCGATCAGTGCGTGGCCCAGGGGGTCCCCTTTGCCCGCGAGTACGGCGGCTATCTGGCGAACCGCTCTTTTGGGGGAGCTCAGGTCTCCCGTACTTTTTACGCGCGGGGCCAGACGGGTCAGCAGCTGCTGCTGGGAGCCTACGGCGCGCTGATGCGCCAAGTCGACCGCGGTCAGGCAACCTTGTATCCGCGTCGGGAGATGCTGGATCTGGTGGTCGTTGGAGGCCGGGCCAGCGGGATAGTGTGCAGGAATCTGCTGACCGGCGAGTTCGAGTCCCACGCCGGCCATGCCGTTGTCTTGTGCACAGGCGGATACGGCAACGCCTACTTCCTTTCGACCAATGCCGTCAATTCAAACGTTTCGGCGGCCTGGAGATGCCACCGCAGGGGCGCGCTGTTCGCGAACCCCTGCTTCACTCAGATTCATCCCACCTGCATCCCCGTTTCGGGTCGGCACCAGTCGAAACTGACGTTGATGAGCGAAAGCCTGAGAAACGACGGGCGGGTGTGGGTTCCCAAGGATCCCGGTGACCCGCGCCCGCCGAAGGATATCCCGGAGCCAGACAGAGACTACTATCTGGAGCGACGATACCCGAGCTTCGGAAACCTGGTCCCCCGAGATGTGGCCTCGCGGGCGGCCAAGCGGGTTTGCGACGAAGGTCGCGGCGTAGGGACCACGAAACTGGCAGTTTACCTTGATTTTCGCGACGCCATCGAGCGGGGCGGGATCGAAACGATACGGGACAAGTACGGAAATCTCTTCGACATGTACGAGAAAATAACCGGGGAGAACCCCTACTCGACTCCGATGCGGATCTATCCGGCCGTTCACTACACGATGGGCGGACTTTGGGTCGATTACAATTTGATGAGCAATCTGCCCGGGCTCTTTGTGACCGGCGAAGCCAACTTTTCCGACCATGGAGCCAACCGGCTGGGCGCAAGCGCTCTGATGCAGGGCCTGGCCGACGGCTATTTCATCCTGCCCTATACGATCGGCGACGATCTCGGAGGAGCCACCCTGCCGGAATTGACGCCGGATGGAGATGAATTTCGGGCTACGGCCGAGGACTGCCGGATCCGGCTCCAAAAGCTGCTTTCGGCGCGGGGAGGGAAGAGCCCCAGGGAATTCCACCGCGATCTGGGCGCAATCCTCTGGGACGATATCGGCATGTCTCGAAGTGGGCAGGGGCTGAGCCGTGCCGCCCGGAAGCTGGCCAACCTGCGCGAGGAATACTGGGAGAACGTCGTGGTGCCCGGCGAGAGCAACATGTTAAACAAACATCTGGAGTTCGCCTCCAGAGTCGCCGATTTTATCGAGTTGGGCGAGCTGATGGCTCGAGATGCGGCCGTGCGAGAAGAATCCTGCGGCGCGCACTTTCGCGAGGAGCATCAAAGCGAGGAAGGCGAGGCTCGGCGCCGCGACGCCGCCTTCTCCCACGTGGCCGCATGGGAGTTTCAGGGGATCGGCAAAGATCCTACGCTGCACAAGGAGCCGCTGGAATTCGATGCGGTGCAGCCGGCCATGCGCAGCTACAAGTAGCGCGAGGCGGGCTTCCAGCCCGTCAAATCCGTAGCGTCGGGCTAGCCCGTTTTAGCAATCGCGGGCAGGATGCCCGCGCCACGGACAGGCAGCCTGTTCGGCACGGGTGGGCCAATTGGTGAGAAAAAAACGATGAACCAACCCATGACGGTTCGCCTGAGCGTCTGGCGTCAGGAAGGGCCGGATCGGCCCGGCGGATTCGCGTCCTATCAGCTTGATGAAGTCTCGCCTGACATGTCGCTTCTGGAGCTGCTGGACTCTCTGAATGAAGACTTGATCGACCGCGGAGAGCGACCGGTCGAGTTCGACAGCGACTGCCGAGAGGGGATATGCGGATCCTGCGGTTTCGTCGTCAACGGAATCGCTCACGGTCCGCAGCGGGCTACCGCCGTCTGCCAGCTTCACATGCGCCAATTCCGGGACGGCGATGCGCTGACCATTGAGCCTTGGCGGGCAACCGCTTTTCCAGTCATTCAGGACCTGGTCGTCGATCGCGGCGCTTTCGACCGCATTATGGCCGCCGGTGGCTACGTTTCAGTCAACACAGGACAGGCTCCGGAGGCGAACTCCGTTCCAATTCCCAAAGGCGTTGCCGATGAAGCGATGGATGCAGCCGCCTGCATTGGATGCGGCGCCTGCGTGGCCGCCTGCCCCAATGCTTCAGCCGCCTTGTATACTGCCGCCAAAATCACTCAGCTCGCCCTGCTGCCTCAAGGGCATCCTGAAAGGGTACGACGCGTCCTGCGGATGACAGCCCAGATGGACAGCGAAGGATTCGGAAGCTGCTCCAATCACGCCGAGTGCGAAGCCGTGTGCCCTAAAGAGATTTCCATCTCCACCATCGCCGTCATGAAGCGGGAGTATTGGAAGGCTCTGCTGAAATCGAAGCGGTAAGGGGTTTCAGGAGTTAGGAGGCAGGAGGCAGGAATCAGATCCTGTGCGTTGATTTTCTCTGGCGATTTTCCGAGAATGCGAGGCGCCGAGTCGAGGCCGGAAGGCCGCAAGTTTTTAGCCCGCATTTCTCACACTGGTTCGTAGCGAGGCGACGGAGAGCGGCGCAGTAGAAGCAGTGTGAGAAATGCGGGTTAGCCCTGTCCGTGAGGGCTGGGTTGGAGGTTCCCCCACATCGAGAGCGCTCGTCAGGGCGCGACACTCGCCTATCAGGGCCATGCTGTCAAAATCCGCAATCACGGATCAGATACCGGCCAGCAGGCGCAGCTTGTCCAACTGAGACAGGGGATTTTCGGCCGGCGCCCGAAGGGCGATCGTGAGGATCTTCTTCTTCAAAGGGCGGCTGCGCTTCAGCAGTCGAAAGGTCCGCCTCGCCAGAAACGGTCGGTGCAGCACGAAAAGGAGCAGCCTGGCCGCTTGATCGGCCGGCTTGAAATAACGGCTGCGCTCCAGAGAGTA
>DATKAT010000140.1:0-5617 GCA_035514675.1 Acidobacteriota bacterium
AGGCGTGGCGACGCAGGCGATGCGGATGCATCGTCCAAGAGCCGCAACGACCGAGACGGGCCTGCGCCGCCCGCAACCCTCCGGGCAACAGGGGTTTGCGGCCCCCGGACTGCGTTGCTCGTCGTCGACGATGCACCGGCATCGCCCTCCTCCTCGCGCCTTGCCGGCTGACCGCAGATCCCTGTTGCACGACGCGTCAGGACTTCGATCGCGGGCTGCTTAGAGCGGCAACGCAGTAGACGCGCCGCTATCCGGCGCCGAAGTAGGAGGCGTGTGAGAAATGCGGGTTAGCGCCGCGGTTCACGAAAGCGCTAGCGCGACGGACCGTATTCCGAGCCGGCTTTCCTTTCACTCCAGTAGCGGTTAGACTGTTCCGATCGAAATGGAACGGGTCTTCGGGAGGCTGCAATGAAACCCTTGTCGCGTCGTGATTTTCTGTCCCGCAGCGCTGCGCTGGGGATGGCCGCCCCCTTTCTTTCTTGCAGCGCGGCCGGCCCCGGTTCAGGCGGCCTCAAGGTCGGCGTCACCGATTGGAATCTGGGACTCCGCGCCCGACTCGAAGCCGTCGAAACGGCAGCCCGAATCGGATTTGACGGCGTGGAAGTCAGCTTCGGAAACGAAGTCCGGGACGGCAAGCTTCCGCTCGCCTTCGAAGACCGTCAGCAGCAGTACTTGGCGGCCTTTCAAGAACACGGCATCCAAATTGCCGGCACTCATCTGGAGATCCTGCATCAAAATCTCTTAAAGAACGATCCGCTGGGTCAAAAGTGGGTCGCGGACGCTATTCCGGCGACGCGCAATCTCCATGCGAAGGTCATCCTGGTTCCCTTTTTCGGCCGGGGAGCGCTGGAAACTCGAGAAGAGATGGACTACGTCGCAGATATTATGAAGGAACTCGGCCCCGAAGCGGAAAGGCAGGGCGTCGTGCTGGGCCTGGAAAACACTCTGTCGGCCGAAGACAACGCCCGCATTTTAGAACGCGCCGACTCGTCCGCCGTTCAGGTCTATTACGACGTCGGAAACTCTTACGGCAACGGGTTCGACATATACTCCGAAATCCGGTGGCTGGGGAGGAATCGCATCTGCCAGTTTCACCTCAAGGACAACCCTCATTATCTGGGCGAGGGCGAAATCGACTTTCAAAAAGTCCTTGAGGTGGTTTCCGAAATCCGGTTCGAGGGCTACGGAAACCTGGAAACCTCGGCGCCCTCCAGCGACGTCGAAGCCGACATGCGTCGCAATCTCGGATTCATTCGTTCGATCCGCAGTTGAGCTGATTTCCTCCGACGGCCATTCTGCGGATTCCCGTCTGCGCGGTGGAAGTCTACGCTGGAAACCGCAGATCGGACGGCGGATTCGAACCGTGTGTTAGTCTCTTAACCCGGGTTTTGCACGCGGGGCCGGCGCCGCAGCAGGATCTGCGTGCGAGATCCGGGTTAAATCGGAGCGGCCGGTGCGCGTGATTGATCGAATCGAAAAACAGGTGGAGCTCCTCGGACCGGCCTTCGGTCTGCAGGGGGAATTCGTATGCGCGCGCCCCTTTGGATGCGGCCACATCCACGACACGTTTCAATCCGTTTACCGTCACGGCGGCGGGATCCGCAGATACGTCCACCAGCGAATCAACACGAAGGTCTTTCCGGATCCACGCTCGCTGATGGAAAACATTGTCAGAGTCACGGGGCATCAGCAGCGCAAGCTGCTGGATCGAGGGGTTCCGGCCGCCGGACGTCGCGCCTTGCAGGTGATCTTCACCTGCCAGGAGTCGCCTCTGTTTCAAGACGAGGAAGGCCGCTACTGGAGGACTTACCACAACGTCGACGACGCCGACTCCTGCCAGATCGTTCGGACCGCCGAACAGGCTCATGAAGTGGGACGGGCGTTCGGACGCTTCCTGGAACAGTTGCGCGATCTTCCGGGCCCTCCTCTGCATGAAACGATCCCGAATTTTCACGATCTGAAGCGTCGGCTGGACGCTTTCGACGAAGCGGTGCGAAAGGATGCGCTCGGTCGCGCGGCCGAATCGCTTCGAGAAATCGAATTCGTTCAAAACTCACGCGGACTCTCCGAGGTCCTCCCGCCTCTGATCGCTTCCGGGGCGGTGCCGATTCGCATTACCCACAACGACACCAAGGCGAACAACGTTCTGCTCGACCTGAAGACCGGCGAAGGAGTGTGCGTGGTGGATTTGGACACAGTCATGTCGGGAGTGTCGATGTACGATTTCGGAGACATGGCGCGCACCGCCACCTGCCGGGCCTCTGAAGACGAACGCAAACTGTCGCTGGTCGAGGTCGACCTGGATCTGTTCGAGGCATTGGCTCGAGGCTTCTGGCGGAAAGCGGGCTTCTTTCTTACCGACCAGGAAAGACGGCTGCTTCCGTTTTCCGCGAAGCTGATGCCTTTGACCATCGGAGTCCGCTTCCTGACCGATCATTTATCCGGTGACGTCTACTTTAAAGTGAACCGCCCCGGCCAGAATCTGGACCGCTGCCGCGTCCAGTTTCGCCTGATTGATTCGATCGCCCGAAACGAGGAACGGCTGCATCAAATTATCGAGGACCTATGAATGCCGTCGTTCCTGGCGCCCGGCGCCTTTTTCAGGGGCTCGCCCGCACATGAAGGATGAGTCGTGGGAGCCGGAAGTCCTGCTTTTTACCGACGGCGCCTGCGGGGGCAACCCCGGACCCGGCGGCTGGGCGTTTATTCTCAAGCACCCGAAAACCGGCCGCGAGCTGGAATCCTCGGGCGCCGAGTGGGAGACCACCAACAACCGGATGGAGCTGCAGGCCGTCATCGAGGGACTCTCTCTGTTGAAGCGGGGATCGCGAGTTCAGATCGTCACCGACAGCGCTTACGTGATGAACGGCGTGACGCAGTGGATGCCGGGCTGGAAGGCGCGCGGCTGGAAGCGAAAGACTTCCAGCGGTCGGAAGCCGGTCAAAAACCTCGATCTCTGGAAGAGACTCGACGCGCTCTTGTCCGGCCACACCTACCGCTTCCAGCATGTGCGCGGGCATCGGGGCCATCCGGAAAACGAACGCTGCGATGAACTCGCCGTCGAAGCCTACCGGAAGCTTCGACAGTAGAAATGGAAACATCGTAAGATGTAGCCAGCATGGCGGACGCAGCTGGTCTTGAATTGATGCATCGCCCCCGGCGCAATCGGAAAAGCGAATCCATCCGGGCCCTGCTTCGGGAAACCCGCTTGTCGCCGCAGAATCTGATCCTTCCTCTGTTCGTCACGGAAGGCCGCGACCGGAGCGAAGAAATCGCCTCGATGCCGGACTGTCGACGCTGGAGCCGCGACCGGTTGATTTCCGTGGCTCGCGAAGCATTCGACCTGGGGATTCCAGCCGTCGCCCTGTTTCCGGCCCTCCCGGACGAAAGCAAGGATCAGCGGGCGACCGAATCCGCCAATCCGGACGGGCTGCTGCAGAACACGGTCCGAGAACTCAAGAACGCCTTGCCTGAATTGACCGTTATTACCGACGTGGCGATGGACCCTTATTCCAGCGACGGCCACGACGGGTTGCTGAAAGACGGTCGCATACTGAACGATCCTACATTGGAGATCCTGGGCGCGATGGCTGTTTCACAGGCCGAGGCGGGCGCCGACATCGTGGCTCCTTCAGACATGATGGACGGCAGAGTCGGCTTCATCCGCCAGGCCCTCGATGCGGCCGGCCACAGCGATGTGAGCATTCTCTCCTACGCGGCCAAATACGCTTCCGCATTCTACGGCCCCTTTCGGGAGGCGCTCGACTCGGCGCCCAAGTCGGGAGACAAGAAGACCTATCAGATGGATCCTGCAAACGCCCGCGAAGCCCTCCGGGAGGTCTTTCTCGATATCGAAGAAGGCGCCGACATAGTGATGGTCAAACCGGCCCTTCCCTACCTGGACGTCATCTCCCGCGTTCGCGCCGCAGTCGACGTTCCGGTCGCAGCCTACAACGTCAGCGGCGAATACGCGATGGTCAAGGCGGCTGCACGAAACGGGTGGCTTGATGAGGCAAGCGTCGTCGATGAGATCCTGTTGTCGATCAGGCGGGCCGGCGCCGATATCATTCTGACATACTCCGCTCTGGATGCGGCCAGGAGAATGCAATAGGGCGCAGGCTTCCAGCCGGCTCTTTCATTACTGCCTTGATTCCGGAACTAATTCGAATTGGAGCGTATCGCCTTCGCGCAGAACCACGATCCGGACCGATTCACCGATCTTGAGACCTTCAATGGCGAAAGTGTAGTCGTAAATGTTCTCAATGCTCCTTCCGGCCAGCTCCACGATGATGTCGCCGGCGCGGATCCCGGCCTTCTGAGCCGGTCCGTTCTGAATCACTCCGCTTAACCGGACCCCCAGCACGTCGCCCTGCGCGTAATCTGGGATGGTGCCCAGAAAAGCGCGCAACATTGCCCGCTGACCCATTCGTTCCGGACGCTGCATCTCCTGGAAATCAAGATCTTCGCGTCGGTTTGCCAATGAGCGCGTCAGGAGGGCCGCCAGTCGCGAGATCTTTTCCATCCCTTCATAGTTCAGAGTGTCGGCGGCGTCCTCCGGAGTGTGATACTCCTCGTGGGCCCCTGTAAAAAAACTGAGAACGGGAACTTTCCGAAGGTAAAAGGAAGTCGCGTCGGTCGGCAGATAAGCTTCCCGCTGAAGGGTCAGGGGCAACCCGACGGGGACGTTTCTCCGTTCGATTTCGGCCGGCCAGACGGAGCTGGACCCGACCCCCTGAACGACCAGCGAGTCGCGCAGCCGTCCCACCATGTCCAGATTCAGATACGCCTGCGCCTGACTGCTGCGGTCCCGAGAATTCGAACCGGCCATGCTGTTCGAAGCAAAGTGGCTGGACCCGAGCAAACCGATTTCCTCGCCGGACCAGAAGCCAAAGACGACATCCCGCTGAAGGGCTTCGCCTTGCCGACTTCCGGCTGCCAGAAACCGGGCGATCTCCAGAACTGCTGCGACGCCCGAGGCGTTGTCGTCGGCGCCGTAGTGAACCGGGCGCTCTTCCCGATCACTAGCCAGCGAGGTTCCGGCTTCCCCGCGGCCCAGATGATCGTAGTGGGCCCCTACGAAAACGGCGGGAAGGTCGCTGCGGGAGCCCGCAAGTCTGGCGGCTACGTTGTAGGCGACGCCCTTCTGGCGAACCACGTCGATTATGGCCTTCACCTTCACGCCCCCCAATTCAAAACCCATTTGGGGGCGACCTGAGTCCAGCGCTCTCTGCAGCTCTTCGAGGTCCTTCGAAGAACTCGCCACCAATCGCTTCCCGACCGAATCCGAAATGGAAACGGCGCCGAGACTCGAACCTCCGAGGGAAGAATCCAGCGTCAGTTCGATCAATTCGTTTCTCACGCCCGAGCGAGGACCGCTGACCACAATGATTCCAACTGCCCCCCGCTCCCGCGCTGCCATTGCCTTATATCGGAGGGACGCAAAACGAGCCAGATGCTGCCTTCTCTCCGGCGTGACGTCTTCGGGAAGAAACCGCAGGATGAGCGCCCATTTGCCCTCAACGTCGAGATGCGCGTAGGAATCGTACTCCTCCTGCCCGTCTACTGCGGGCGCCGCCATTCCGTAACCGGCGAAAACGATGTTCGCCGGCTCCAGCCG
>DATKAT010000141.1:0-13566 GCA_035514675.1 Acidobacteriota bacterium
GTATACTACGACACGGACTTTTTTCCAGGGGATTTTCGATGGCCAAAACGATGGCGCCCGGCAGCGCTGGACCCGAACCGTCTGCCTCGTCGCAAACAGTCCGCGATACGGAGCCGCCGGAGCTTTCGGTAATCGTGCCCGTTTTCAATGAACGGGACAGCCTGCGGCCTTTCTTCGAAAAGCTCATCGCCGTTCTCGACTCCTTGCCTCACACTTCTGAAGCCCTTTTCATCGACGACGGAAGCCTGGACGGAAGCGGGGAGTTGCTGCGGGAGTTTGAGGCCTCGGATCGCCGGGTGAGGGTCCTCGAATTCGTTCGAAACTTCGGACAGACGGCGGCCATCGCCGCCGGCTTCGAGCATGCCCGGGGCGACATCATCATCACCATGGACGCCGACCTGCAAAACGATCCGGAAGACCTCCCCAGGATCCTGTCGAAGCTCGAAGAGGGCTACGACGTGGTCAGCTGCTGGAGGAGAAAGCGGCGGGATCCCTGGCTGACCCGCGTCCTTCCCTCGCGACTGGCCAACAGCCTCGTCAGCCGGATCAGCGGCGTCCGGCTGCATGATTTCGGATGCACTCTCAAGGGCTACCGGCGCGAGGTGGTGAGCCATATTCGCCTGTACGGCGAAATGCATCGATTCATTCCTATTTTCGCGGCCTGGGCAGGCGCCCGCGTGGCCGAAATCGAAGTGCGCCACCATCCGCGAATGGCCGGAAAGTCGAAATACGGTCTGCTGCGCACCTTTAAGGTCCTTCTGGATCTGATCACGATCAAGTTTCTGGGCAGCTATTCGACCAAACCGATGTATCTGTTCGGCGGCCTGGGCTTTCTCTCCTTTTGCGCCGGCGGAGTCTTGGCCCTGGCAGCCCTGTACCAGAGGTTTTTCGAAGCCGTCCGAGCCCACCGAAACCCGCTGCTGCTTTTGTCCGTCTTTTTTCTGCTGGTGGGGCTGCAGTTCATCCTCTTCGGGCTGATCGCCGAACTGATCGTCCGCACCTATCATGAATCTCAAGGGAAGCCGACTTACCTGCTCAAGCAGGCCCGCCGCAACGAGACGCAAGGGACCCGGTGATCGCATGGATCGAGGCGCAGCTTCGCCGGGCCGGCATTCCCCCGAAACTTGCCAGCGGGCCGAGATTCAGATATCTTCCTTGCGTTTCGCCGATGGGGCGCCGCGTACGCCCGGCGCCCGACGAACCTGACTGCGGGTTAAGGATTCGCCCTCGAGCGCAATCCATCCTGGAAGAGAGGATTGATGGCAACCTTTCTCGATTTCATCCTGGACGCCAGCACCGGAATTTCCGGATTCATCTGGGGTCTCCCCATGGTCGTTCTGTTGTTCGGAACCGGGCTTCTGCTGACGATGATGACCGGCTTCGTGCAGTTCCGGAACTTCTACAAGTCGGCTCGACTGGTCCTTCTGGGCGCGATCCGCAGGGAAAGCAAGGAGGGAGCGCCGGGGGAACCGGAAGGGGAAGGCGACATCAGTCCCTTTCAGGCGCTCATGACCGCGCTTTCCGCGACCGTCGGCAATGGAAACATCGCCGGCGTCGCCACCGCCATCGCGGCCGGAGGCCCGGGCGCGGCGTTCTGGATGTGGATTACGGCCGTCTTCGGAATGGCCACCAAGTATTCGGAGGCGGTGCTGGCCATTCTGTATCGCCGCAAGATGCCGGACGGGACGATGGCCGGCGGCCCCATGTACTACTGCCGCTACGGGATCCGGTTCAAGACTCTGGGCGCTTTTCTGGGAGGACTGTTCGCCCTTTGCGGCGGCATCGCCACGCTGATGGGCACCGGCAATATGTTCCAGTCTCAGTCGATCGCTTCGGCGGCGCGGCAGCAATTCGACGTTCCGGAGTGGGCGAGCGGATTCCTGATCAGCTTCTTCGTGGGTCTGGTCATTATCGGCGGCATCAAGCGGATCGCGGTGGTGGCCGAAAGAATGGTGCCCGGAATGATCCTTTTTTACTTCGGGGGAACGCTGCTGGTGATTCTGAACAATATCGGCCAGATCCCATCGGCGCTGCAGCTGATCGTGCACTCGGCCTTCAGTCCCCAGGCCGCCATGGGGGGAGCGATCGGAATCGGCGTCCAGCAGGCGATCCGATTCGGAGTGGCCCGCGGCATCCTCTCCAACGAATCGGGCCTGGGAAGCGCCGCCATCGCACACGGCGCGGCCCGCACCCGGTTTCCCGTCGTGCAGGGCGGAATCGCCATGATGGGCACATTTATCGATACGATCGTCGTCTGCACCTTGACGGCCCTGACCATCGTCGTTTCGGGGGCGTATCTGAAGGCGACGTTCATGGTCGATGGAATCGGACTGTCCGGCGCCGACCTGACGGTTCACGCTTTCAATACGGGAATGCCCGACGCAATCGCCGGCTACGGCGGGGCCATCGTGGTTTTCAGCTCCTTGATCTTCGGCTTTACCACGCTGCTGGGCTGGAGCTACTACGGCCAGATCTGTTTCGAGTACCTGTTCGGGCTCAAAGTCGTCAAGCCGTATCGCGTGGTCTTCATCATTCTCCTGTTTGTGGGCGCGCAGCTGACCGGGACGTATGCGCCGATCATCACCAACGTGGGAGACATCTGCAACGCCCTGATGGCCTTCCCCAATCTGGTGGGACTCATCTTTCTGAGCGGCGTGGTGGCCAAGGTCACGCACGACTCGTATCGCGCCGGCCGGATGAGAGTCCACGAGGCGAAGCCCATGGAGCCGCCCGAAGAGAATCTTCCCTGACCTGAAAGTGGCCACAGTGGCGCCGGCTTCCAGCCGGCGATTGGGAATGACCGGCAGGGATGCCGGTCCCACCTTCCCCCCTTGCACCGGCGGCGGCGCTTCGGCAAAATGAATGACCGTGGACCTTTATCGTCGCATCGTTCAGATCCGGGACGAAGGACGGCGGGCGGCTCTTGCCACCATCGTCCGTCGGGTCGGCAGCACTCCGCGCAAAGACCATGCCAAGATGCTGATCGAAGAGGACGGAACTTCCTGGGGTTCGGTCGGCGGCGGCTGCGTCGAAGCTGAGGTCTGGCAACAGGCGTTTGAGGTGATCGAAAGCGGCCGGCCGGCGCTGATCGGCTATGAGATGAAGGATGAGGAAGCCCGGGAAGAAGGCTTGATCTGCGGCGGCACTGTGGAGGTGTTTGTGGAACCGATCCTGCCCGACCCGAAAATCGTGCTGATGGGCGCAGGCCATCTGGGTCGCTCCATCGCCCGTCTGGCCCACGATCTCGGATTTCAGGTGACGGTCGCAGACGATCGGGAGGCTTTCGCCAACCGGGAGCGCTTCCCCATGGCCGAACGGATCGTTGTCGACCGCTTTGAAACCAGCCTGCTGGACGTGCCCGTCGACAGCAACACTCACATTCTGGTCGTCACTCGCGGGCACAGCCACGATCAGGAAGCGCTGCGGGCGGCCGTGGAGACGGACGCGCGCTACGTGGGGCTGGTGGGAAGCCGTCGAAAGATCAAGATCATTGTCGAGGCTTTGTTGGATGCAGGCTTGGCTGCGTCGGCGTTTGAAAAGCTGTACGCTCCGATCGGGCTAGACATCGGTTCGGAGACCCCCGAAGAAATCGCTGTCAGCGTGATGGCCGAATTGATCGCTCTACGCAAGGGGAAGCACCGCCTGAGCGAAAAGCAGGAGTTCGTGCGGGCGATTTTAAAGCAGCGGGTTCGCCCGGCCCTGGCGGACCGGGCTGAAATCTGACGGCCCGGCGCCCCTTTTGAGACCGGACGCGCGCCCCAGCCTGTCGCGCCAGGTTATTCCCGAATTCGCGAGATCTCTCGCAGAAACTCCTCCAACTCCTGCGCCAACCGCCCCCTGCGCAAAATCCGGGGCGGATGGCAGGTCAGATCCAAAACCGTCGAGGACGGCGCGGGCGGAAGCGGCCCGGCGTCGATCATCAGATCCACCAGCGGGCCGAAAGCCTTCTCCAACTCCTTCATCGTCTCCGGCGCGGGATGACCGGATCTATTGGCGCTTGTGGAAACGACGGGACCGGGAATCCGTCGCATCCAGTCCTTGAGGAACCGGCCGGCCGGCTCGCGAATTCCGATTTTTCCCGCGCTTCCGGTCAGCAGCGGGGACAGCTCGGGCTGCGCCGGCAACAGGAGGGTCAACGGCCCGGGCCAGAAGCGCTCCGTTATCTGCGCCGTCAGGGGAGGCCGTTCATGGGCCAGTCGCTCCACCCAGTCCCGATCGGGAATCAAAACGAGCACCCCCCTGTCCTGCCGGCGGCCCTTGATTTGCAGCAACCGTTGCAGGGCCGCGGGATCGAACGGGCTGCAGCCCAGACCGTACACCGTGTCGCTGGGATGCAGAACAACGCCGCCCTCTCGGATGACCCGAGCCGCCCTCTCGACCTGCTCGGTGGAAAAATCCTCCAGCCGAAACTCCATTCGACTTCCGCTCTGCAATTTCGAAGGCCTCCTTCTGCGTATAGAATACATGCAGAAGCATGCATTCCAATCGCATCCGGATCGACAGCCCTTCCAATCCGCGACTGAGGCGATGGACTCGCATTCTGGAAGACGGGCGGCGTAAGGACGCCTCATGGGTGGGAATCGAGGGCGTCAAGCAGATTCTCGAGTTGTCGAAGCTCATGCCGATTCGCGAGTTGCTCGTCGACGCTGACGTCACCGAAATCCCTCCTCTGCTGGCGAGTCGCAGCGAGAGGGTCTTCGAGCTGGAGGGATCGCTCTATCGACGGATATCCGGAGTGGAAAGCCCGCAGGGCGTGCTGGCCTTTTTTGACAGACCCCGCTGGAGCTGGGACGATATGACCCCCCGGGTGCTCTATCTGGACCGCCTTCAGGACCCGGGGAATCTGGGAACTCTGATCCGCACAGCCGCCGCCGCCGGGACGTTCAGCCTGGCGGCGTCTCCGGGCACGGTCTCTTTTTTCAATCGCAAGGTGGTTCGCTCCTCCGCCGGTCTGTTGTTTCGGGCGCCGTTTCTCGAGGACGTCGAGCCGGAGCAGTTGAGCTCTCGGAAATATCGCTTCTGGCTGCTGGAGCCTTCAGCGGAGCGATCGCTGTTTGAAACCGCCCTGAAGCCTCCGTACGCCGTCGTGGTCGGCAGCGAAGGAGCGGGCCTCGATCGCGGACGCTACGCGGAGGCCGGCGCGAGAGGTTTGAGGATTCCCATGGCGGCGGGCGTCGAAAGCCTCAATGCCGCAGTGGCGGCGTCGCTGATCATGTACGAGGAGGTTCGCAGGAGTCTTGACGCATCATGAATGGAATTTCTCGGGTTTGGGGGCGGAGAAGTCCGACGGAGGAAGACCGGTGGCGGGGGATTCGAGCCGCCTCCCGGAGGCGTCGCTCTGGCAGTTCTGCACCGCGTCAGGTATGCTTTGGCGATGGCTGAGCAATCGCTGATGCTGAGGTGGAAGGTGCAGGGTCAGACGATGACCAGACCCCTCTCCGAGGCGAACGTGGTGATTGGACGCCGATCCGATTCGGACATCGTGCTGCTGGACCCCTACATCTCCCGACAGCATGCCAGAGTCCTGCTCAAAGACGGGGACTTCATTCTGGAGGATCTGAACAGCTCCCATGGAACTTTTGTGAACGGACAAAGGATCTCGGAGAGACCGCTGACGCCGGGCGATCGAATCGAACTGGGACAGGGACGAATTGAAATAGAGTTCGTTCGAACCGATGACAAGGGAGACGGTTCCACCACCATCGGAGACGAGGAGCTGAAACAGTCGATCATGGACCTGTCTTCGGTCATCCCGGCCGATTCCGGCCATTCAGAGATTGAGAAAATATCTCATCTTTTAAACTTCAAATATCAGTTGGAAAGGACTTTTTCAGCTGAAAAGACGTTTCAGCAGTTGTTGAATTCGGCCTTGGAGATCAGCGGTGCGGAGCGAGGATTCATCCTGATCCAGAAAGATCGCGGGTTTGAGTACGTGGTCGGGCTGAACGGGAGGGGGCAGCTGCTTTCCGAGTCGGAATTTCAGACCAGCCGCAGCGTAGTGGAGCAGGTCAGCCAGCAGGGGCAAACCCTGTTTATGACCGAAGGAATCGATCAGCAGTTCGCCGGCCAGGAGAGCATTCTGGCCATGCATCTGCGGGCCGTCGCCTGCATGCCCCTGCTGTGGATGTCGGCGACCGCGGAGTCCCGCACGGTGCGCGGAATTCTTTATCTGGACAGCACTAAGACGATGCATGCTCTCAGCGGCCTGGACGAACAGATTCTGAACAAACTTGCCGACGAAGCCGCCAACGTGTTTGAAAAGCTGGAGATGATCAAATCCTTCGAGGAGCGTAAGGCAGTGGAAAAGGAGTTGGCGCTGGCACAGGAAACGCAGCGCACCCTTTTGCCTCAGGTGCTTCCGACTTTTGAATCGTATGGAGTGCAGGCTTTCAGCCAGGCCACGCGCTATGTGGGAGGAGATTTCTACGATGTATTTCCGACCGCTTCAGGGGACTTGGCGGCCGTGCTGGCCGACGTTTCCGGCAAAGGAGTGTCGGCGGCCCTTTTGTCCTCCTTCGTGCAGGGCGCACTGGAAGCCGCTTTCCGAACCAGCGGCGACCTGGAGGAGGTTCTCAACGACTTGAACCGGTTCCTCTGCCAGCGGACTCAAAGCAACCGCTTCGTTACGCTGTTTCTGGTCTCCATGGACGCGGCAGGCCAGGGGGCTTACGTCAGCGCGGGACATAACCCGGTCTACCTGTACCGCGCCGAAAGCGGAATCATCGAGGAATTGACTTCCGACGATTTGATTCTGGGCGCCTTCGAATTCGCCCGTTACCGCAGCATGCCGCTTTCGCTTAAGTCCGGAGACATTGTGTTCATTTACAGCGACGGCGTAACGGAGGCGATGAATCCGGAAGGAGAGATGTTTGGAGAGGAGCGGCTGAAGCAGGCCCTCATTGAAAACGCCAATCTGGGAGCGGCCGGCCTGCATCAGCGTTTGCTGGACGCTCTGGACGAGTTTACGGGCGGGACTCCTCAGACCGACGACCTCACCGTCTTGCTGCTGGAGCGACAGCGATAGCTTTTGCGTTTCGCCCGGCGGCGACCGCAACATTTCGACGAGTTCAGGTAAGGGGCATGTTTAGAAACGTATTCCAACTGCCTTTCAAGATACTGGGAATCCCGATCCAGCTCGACGTGACTTTTCTGATTATTCTGCCGCTGCTGGCGTGGATGATTGGAAGCGACATCGAGGGGCTGATTCGGGCCTTTCAGCTCGATATCGATCCGGAGCCGCTGGTGACCGGGTGGATGCCATACCTTTTGGGCTTTACTGCGGCTGTGGGGCTCTTCGTCAGCGTCTTGATCCACGAACTGGGCCATTCCGTCGTGGGACAGCGCTTCGGACTGCGAATCAAGAGCATCACGCTTTGGATTCTGGGAGGGATGGCGCAGTTTGAGGAGATTCCGCGGGAGCGCGGAAAAGAAGCGATCATGGCCATCGCCGGTCCGATCACCAGCTTTCTCCTGGCCGGGCTGGCCTATCTCCTGTTGCAGGGCACGCCGCATGAGTTTCAGGGAACGCGCTTTATCTGGACCTACCTGATGTTTATGAATCTCGTGCTGGCGATTTTCAACATGGTCCCAGCGCTTCCGCTGGACGGCGGCAGGGTTTTACGCTCCCTGCTGGCCCTGCGCATGCCGTATTTGCAGGCCACGCAGATCGCCACGTCCGTGAGTAAGTTTCTGGCGGTGATGCTGGGCCTGCTGGGGTTTCTCTCCTTCAACCTCTGGATGATGCTGATCGCCTTTTTTATCTACATCGCCGTCAGCGGCGAATCCCAATTCGCAACCGTTTCGGCGATGCTGCGGGGAATCAGGGTCAAGGACCTGATGACGGAAGGCGTGCGGACCGTATATGGCAACAGCAGCGTTGCAGACCTGATCCAGAAGATGTTTCAGGAGCGGCACCTGGCCTATCCCGTCCTGGACGGCGGGGGCCGATTGTCGGGAATCGTCACGCTGCAGCACGTGCGGCGCATGAAGGCTTCCGGTCGCAGCGAAGAAGAGGCCCGGGTGGAGGAGATCATGTCCCGCGAAATCGGGAGGATTCGCCAGGATGAAAGCGCACTGGAGGCTTTCCAGAAGATTTCCGCCAATGCTGCCGAACGCCTGGTCGTCGTCGACGCGGAAGACCGGCTGCTTGGAATCATCAGCAAGTCGGACCTGATTCGGGCCATCCAGGTCCGGATGGTCGGGATGTCGCTGGAGGAGATACGCGCGTCTGATGAATCGCCGACAGGCCGCTAAAATAGGTCAGGCGCGTAGGCGCCGATTTCCCAATGATCTTGCAGCCCGGCTTAGACAACGAACAGGTGGAGGGATTCTTCGAACGGCTGGCTGCGGCGCGCTTCAGCGCGCTGCTGCTGGATTATGACGGAACGTTGGCCCCTTTTCGCCAGGAACCTGCCGAAGCGGTCCCTTACCCTGCCGTCCCGCCGTTGCTGGCGAAGCTGACGGCCGCTTCGACTTCGCGACTGGTCCTTGTCAGCGGCCGCCGGGCTAAAGACCTTCCGCCTTTGCTCGGCCTGCATCGCCACCCTGAAATCTGGGGAAGCCACGGCAAGGAGCGGCTGTTTTCCGACGGCCGCTACGAGCTGGTTGAAATCTCTCCGGTTTCGCAACAGGCGCTGGACAAGGCCCGGCGGCGGGCGGCCGCCGCCGGACTTCAGGACTGGCTCGAAGAGAAGCCGGGGTGTCTGGCCGTCCACTTCCGCGGCCGCGATCCGAAAAGAGTGCGGTCGGTCGAAGGCGATCTGGTCACGTGGTGGAGCGCAGCCGCCGAGGAGGGCGGGCTTTCCCTCCACTCCATTGACGGCGGATATGCATTGCGGACGCGAGATCGCGACAAAGGGGACGCAGTTGTGGCCGTGCTGCGGGAAATGCAGGAGGGGGCCTTGGCCGCTTACCTTGGAGACGATTTGACCGACGAGGACGCATTTGAAAAGATTCCTGAAGGGGGTCTGCCCGTACTGGTGCGGTCGGAACAGCGACCGACGGCCGCCCGAGCGTGGCTGCGACCGCCGGACGAACTGGTTGATTTTTTGAAAAAGTGGATAGAGGTGACATGCCGTCCTTGAACGATTTGCTCGAATGGACGTTTTATTCCAATAGCCTGATTCAGTGGCTGGTCGCTTTGCTCGTCTTCCTGATTTCTCTGACCCTGCTGGTCTTTCTGAAAAATCAGCTTGCGTCGCGTTTGAAGGCGTTCTCGCAAAGGACCGAAAACCGTCTGGACGATCTGATCGCCGACGTATTGGGGAAGACCCGCATCCTGCCGCTGGCGGCGGTGGCGATCTGGTTTTCCAGCCAGTTTCTGGTTCTTGGGACGACTCTGCAGAATTGGATCGAAGCAATCGCCATCGTTGCCGTCCTGCTTCAGATGGCCATCTGGGGGAACACCCTGATCGGCTCGGCGGTCGAACGATACATTCGCCTGGAAGTCGACGACGAGCCAACGCGCGTCGCCTCCACCACCGCCATCACGTTCTTGGCCCGTCTGATCCTCTGGAGCCTGATTCTGCTGGTGGGGCTGCAGAATCTCGGGGTCGAACTGACGCCTGTGATTACGGGCATGGGGATCGGCGGCATTGCCTTGGCTCTGGCGGTGCAGAACATTCTTGGAGACCTGTTCGGGTCGCTGTCAATCCTGCTGGACAAGCCGTTTGTCGTCGGCGACTTCATCATCGTCGGAGACCAGCTGGGAACCGTCGAGCGGATCGGTTTGAAGACCACCCGCGTGCGCAGCCTGCACGGAGAGCAGTTGGTTTTCGCCAACTCCGATCTACTCAACAGCCGGATCCGCAACTTCAAGCGAATGTTCGAGCGCCGGATCGTCTTCTCGATCGGAGTCGTCTACGGCACCCCCTACGCCAAGCTGGAAAGGATTCCCCTGTTGATCAGGGAAATTATCGAAAAGGAGGAGTTGGTGCGATTTGACCGCTCGCACTTCAGGGAGTACGGGGACTTTTCGCTGAATTTCGAGACGGTGTATTGGGTCAAGAGCCCCGATTTCAACGTTTACATGGACATCCAACAGCGGATCAATCTCGGAATCTACCGGGTTTTTGAAGCCGAAGAGATCGAATTCGCATTTCCCACGCGAACGGTGCATCTGGAAATGAAAGAGGAAGCGGCGCCGGTGGCTTGACGGCGCTTAAAGCGCCGCCACGGCCAGCCGGAAGCGATGCGGATTGCCACGGGGTCTGAGCGCCCGGAAGGAAAACGGAGAGTGAGTAACGATTCCGAACCAAAGGCCGGCGGACGGCTGATTACGGTTTCAAATCGGCTGCCGGTCGTCTTCAAACCCGACCCGGACGGCGGCTGGAGCACGACCGGCGGTGCGGGAGGGCTGGTGACCGCGCTGGTTCCGGTCCTGCGCGATCGGGGCGGGCTCTGGATCGGCTGGCCGGGAGTCACTGAAGAGGAGGCGAACGGGCTGGAAGCGGCAGTGGAGCGGGCCGGACTGGAATCCGGATACCGTTTGCATTCGGTGATGCTGACGGCCGAAGAGGAAAGCGGTTTCTACTTTGGCTTCTCGAACGAAGTGGCCTGGCCCATCTTTCACGATCTGCACACCCTGTGCAACTTCGACCCGAAGTACTGGAGGATCTATCAGAGGGTCAACCGGAAGTTTGCCGAGGTGACGGCTCATCACGCCCGCCCGGACGACTACATCTGGGTCCACGACTACCACCTGATGCTGATGGCGGCCGAACTGCATCGCAAGGGAGTCGAGTCCAGAACCGGATTTTTCCTCCACATTCCCTTTCCTCCGCAGGACATCTTTCTCCTGCTGCCCTGGCGCCTGCAGATTCTGGAGGGTCTGCTGCGCTACGACTTCATCGGGTTTCAAACGCAACGCGACAGCCGCAACTTTCTGCGCTGCGTGGAAGGGGTGGTTCCCGACGCCGGAATCGAAGAGAAAGGGCGGATCGCGTCGGTGCGCCTGGGAGACCGTACCGTCAGGGTCGGCTACTTCCCCATCAGCATCGACTTTGAGGACTTCGCCGCGGCGGCCTCCACCAGCGAGGTGGCCGACCTGGCCTGGTACATCCACGAACAACTGCCCGATCGAAAGCTGGTGCTTGGAATCGACCGACTGGACTATACCAAAGGCATCCCCTACCGACTGAAGGCCTTTCGAGAGGCTCTGATGCGATATCCCGAGCTGCAGGAGCGGTTGAGTCTGGTGCAGGTGGTGGTGCCCAGCCGCGAGGACATCCCCGAGTATGCGCAGCTGCGGGAGGAAATCGAGGGTCTGGTGGGCCGGATCAACGGGGAATTGACGCGCTCCGGCTGGGTTCCCGTGCATTACATTTATCGGAGTCTGGATCGAAACGAATTGCTGGCCTATTACCGCACTGCGGAAATGGCCCTGGTGACTCCCATCAAGGACGGAATGAACCTGGTGTCGAAGGAGTACTGCGCCTGCAACGTGGAGGAGAACGGCGTGTTAATCTTAAGTGAATTCGCCGGTTCGGCGGATCAACTTCAGGGAGGCGCGATCCTGGTCAACCCCTTTGACGTTGAAGGGATGGCGGAGGCCATATACACAGGATTCAAGATGGAGCCGCAGGAACGCAAGGAGCGGATGTCGCATCTGCGAGAAGCGATTCGCAGCCAGGATATTTTCTGGTGGGTCGACTCCTTTCTGACCGCCTCGATCGAGAAAGGCCTGAAAACCTTTCCGCTGCTGAAGGAGTACACTCCCAGAATGGAAATAGACTAACGCCAAGGAGAATTGAATATGGCCAGAATCAGTAAAGGCAAAATGGAAAAAATGGACGCCGTCGCGGATTCCAGAGGAGTCATCCGGGCTGCCGCCATGGACCAGCGAGGATCCCTTAAAAAGGCCCTGGCAAAGGAAATGGGCGTCGAGGCTTCAGAAATCACCCCGCAGCAGATGTCTGAGTTCAAGACGGCCGTCTCCAAGGTGCTGTCGCCCCATGCCAGCGGGATTCTCCTGGATCCTGTCTACGGACTGGAGGCCAGCCGCGCGCGCGCTCAAGAAACGGGGCTGCTGCTTGCCTATGAAGAGTCCGGCTACGACAACACGGAAGGAGGCCGCATCCCCATCCTGCTGCCTGACTGGACGGTGCGCCAGCTGGTTTCCGAGGGCGCCGACTGCATCAAGCTTTTGATTTATTACAGCCCCTTTGCAGAACAATGGGTCAATGATTTTAAGAAATCGTTCGTGGAGCGGATCGGGGTCGAATGCGCCCACCATGACGTCCCCTTCTTTCTGGAATTTGTGGGTTATGACGTGGAAGGAGGCTCGGATCCGCTGAGCTACGCCCGCAAGAAGCCTGAAATCGTGGCCGCGAGCATGCGGGAATTCTCCAAAGACCATTACCATGTGGACGTCCTGAAGGTGGAGATCCCGGTGGATTTGAAATATACCTCCGGAACGGCGTCTTTTCAGGGCGAAAGCGCCGCATACGAGCGTCTGGAGGCGATCGACCTTTATCGCGAGGCCGCCGAAGCGGCCCGGAAGCCCTTCATCTACCTGAGCGCCGGCGTCAGCGACGAGCAGTTTCGGGAGAGCCTGGAGATCGCCATCGAGGCGGGCGTGCAGTTCTCCGGAGTCCTCTGCGGACGGGCCACCTGGCAGGATGGAATTCCCGTCTACGCGCGCGACGGAGCGGCCGCCCTCGAGGACTGGCTTGCGGAACGCGGCGTCCAGAATATCGAGGCGCTCAATTTGATTCTGAAAGACGCTCATTCCTGGCGGGCATTCTACGGGGGCGCCGTGGAAGTGGGTTGAGCGGTTGCTTCCAGAGAATCGGCAAGGCGTCTTTTCTTACACGGACCTCTGCAAATCGGAAGGCGGATTCGTTTTACCCAAACGCCTCCTTATTGACGACCAGTGGAACGTCGGCCGGATTTCCCCCGTAGTTTCCCTCCAACAGGTCGATCATCCCTTGCACGCAGCGCCCGGCCATTCCCACTTCCGGATCGGGGGAGAGCCGGGTCCGGCCGGCGGCGCTGCCCATGTGGCTGAACAGGCGCAAACGCTCCTCCAGATCGGGGTCCCGCAGGGGAGAATCGGCCGGCAGCGGCTCGGTTTCGAATACGTCCAGGGCCGCCCCGGCGATCCAGCCTTCTCTGAGAGCGCGGTACAGCGCCTGTTCGTCGATAATGGCCCCGCGCGCCGTGTTGATCAGGTAGGCGGTTCGCTTCATGGACCGCAGCGCTTCTTCCGCTATCAAACCGTGGGTCTGTTCGTTCAACGGCAGGTGGATGCTGACGAAATCGGATCCCTGCAGGCATTCCTGCAGAGAAGCGAACCGAATGCCTCGGCGGCGGCGGATCAGGCCCGCTTTCCGCTGGGCGTCCAGCACCCCTTGAACCGCTTCGGCAAACTCCTTCTGTTCGCTTCTGTTGAAGTAGAGGAAGTCAACGTCCAGGCCAATGCATTTCAAAATGAAGGCCTTTCCAATCCGCCCGGCGCCGACTACGCCAATGACCTTCCCGGTCACTTCGTCCCCCAGCAGCGGGCCTCCGGGATGCCATCGGTCCCACCGGTTTTCGCGGACGAGCCGTTCGCTGGAATAGAGCCGG
>DATKAT010000142.1:0-7539 GCA_035514675.1 Acidobacteriota bacterium
TTAAGACCTCGAGAAACCGAGTCAGGTCGGCGCGCATGAAGTTTCCAATGCTGCTCCCCAGAAAAGCCAGGAACTTGGGACGGCTTGGGTCGATCGCCTCCAGTCCCTTTTCGTAGGTGGCGTTGAGTCCGGCAAAGCGAATATCCGGAAAATCGATCCGAAGCCGGTCCCGGGATCCTTCCAGTGCCGCGGCGCTGACGTCGATCGGAACGTACGTCACCCGGCCGCCTGCGGCGGTCATCTGGCTTAAAAGATGTCCCGTCTTTTTTGAATAGCCCGCGCCCAGCTCAACCAGACAGGAAGCCGTGGACTGGCGAACGCTTTCAGCCGCGTGCCTCTCCAACAGGGAAGTCTCCGTTCTGGTTAGATAGTACTCCGGCAGTCGGCTGATTTCATCAAACAGTCGCGAGCCATTGCGATCGTACAGAAAGCTGGCGTCCAACCACCTCGGCCAGTCGAAAAGCGTCCTGGCAGCCAGCAAACGGGGATTTTCCAAATGCACGCCGCTGCAGGGTCTCCAGATGCCCGGGGAGAGAGATTCCCATTTCCCCCGCTGATTCTCCGCCAGGACGTGAGATTCGGTTTCAACCATGTTGTTCCTTTCCGCAGGCTGGCAATCCTCCAGTTCTTCTCCGCCCCTTCCCAGGTTTCCTGGATGGCAGGCGCATGGCGATTCCGACCAAGCGGCGAATCATCGTCAAACGGCGCATTCCGACACTTGCGGTTCCTGCCGCAGAATCCGGCAGTACTCCTCCGGGATCTTGCGCACTCGTCCGTTTCCGCCCGTAACGGCGTGAATCGTCCTTCCCTCCGCCAAGACGGCCCGGCGGTCCCATCCAGTCAGACGATAGTCGAACACGATCCGTCTGGAACGAAGCTCCGCCAGGGAAGTTTCAACGAAAAATCGTTCGTCGTAGCGAATCGGCGCCAGGTACCGGCAATGCGCTTCAATGACTGGAAGATACAGCCCGCCCTTCCGCTCCATGTCCGCGTAGGCGAAGCCTCGAACGCGGCAATAATGGGTCCGGCCGACTTCAAACCAGATGAAATAGTTGGCATGGTAAGCCACTCCCATTTGGTCGGTCTCCGCATATCGAACGCGAATCACCGGGTGCCGATTCTTCTCCCCCGTCTCTGCGGATTCGTTCGCCATGACCTTCATATGGTAGCGCGGAACCTCTCCGTTGACACTGAAGGACACGGGAGATCTCAAGGTTTCGGGAGTCGGAGGCCGTCCGCCGAAATCGCGCAAGCGTAGCTTGAACTCTAACCCGCATTTCTCACACTGCTTCTACTGCGGCGCCCGCAACACGACGCACCAGGACTTTGATCACGGGCTGCCAAGCCTCCTCGACGTACTGCACGAGTACGACTGCGGGGGCCTTCGTCGCGCGCCTTGCATCCGCGCCGCTCTCCGTCGCGTCGCTACGAACAAGTGTGAGAGATGCGGGCTAAAATCGCGCCGAAGGTTCGAATTCAGCGGTCGTTCAGGAGCGAATCTGGTATCTTTGAAGTCAATTCGCTGCAACGATGGGTCGGCAAGACGTAGAGCTTCAAACGAATCCAGAACAGGTGCAACGCTTTGTCAAGCGTCTGCTCAACGATATCCACGGCCTGGAGGCGATGCTCGAGTCCGACATCTTTGAAACGGGAGTGCGGCGAATCGGGGCCGAGCAGGAAATGTTCCTCGTCGACGAGACCTGGCGTCCGGCGCCGGTCGCTCTGGAGGTTTTGGAAGACCTGAATGACGACGCCTTCACAACGGAGCTGGCGCTGTTCAACCTCGAATTCAACCTGACGCCAAGGGAATTTCAAGGGGATTGCCTGACTCGATTAGAGTCCGAACTCTCCGATCTGCTTTCCAAGGCTCGTCAAAGCGCTCGCAAACAAAACTGCGACATAGTCCTGACCGGGATCCTCCCGACTTTGACCAAATCCGACCTGGGTTTGGAGAACATGACTCCGAAGCCTCGTTACTTTGCGCTGAATGAGGCTCTAACCCGGCTTCGGGGCGACGATTACGAGTTCCGGATCAAAGGGGTCAACGAATTGATCGTTCGGCACGATTCGGTGATGCTCGAGTCCTGCAACACCAGTTTTCAAGCCCATTTCCAGGTTGCTCCGTCGGAGTTCGCCAGGCTGTACAACATCGCTCAATTGATTGCGGGGCCGCTGCTGGCCGTTTCGGCTAACTCTCCGCTGTTGTTTGGAAAACGACTCTGGCGGGAGACTCGAATCGCCCTGTTTCAGCAGGCGGTCGACACCCGAAGGGTCACGCCATATATGCGCGAAACCAAGGCGCGAGTCAGTTTCGGCACTCGGTGGGTGCGGGAATCCGTGCTCGAGGTTTATAAGGAAGACATCACCCGCCATCGCGTGCTGTTGGGCATTTCAGAGACCGAGGATCCGTTTGACAAACTGGCGCAGGGGAAAACGCCCAAATTGGAAGCCCTGTGTCTTCACAACAGCACCGTATACCGCTGGAATCGCCCTTGCTACGGAATTTCCGACGGCAAGCCGCACTTGAGGATTGAAACCAGGGTGATGCCGGCAGGCCCCTCCGTACCCGATGCCGTCGCCAACGCCGCCTTCTTTTTTGGACTGATGGGCGGACTGGGGGATCAGTTGGCCGACGTCGCCACGATGATCGACTTTGCTGAAGTCCGCTCCAATTTTCTGGCTGCGGCTCAACTGGGGCTCGCCGCCCAGTTCACCTGGCTGGAAGGGTCTACGGTGCCCGCCCAGGAACTGATCTGCGACCAGTTGATCCCGATCGCCCGCAAAGGCCTTCTGGACCGTGAAATAGATCCGGCGGCCGTGGACCGGTATCTTGGAATTCTCGATGACAGGATCCGCAGTCGCATGACCGGGGATCAGTGGCTCATCAAGTCTCTTTCGGCGATGGGGGAGCACGGGACGGCTCTGGAGCGCCTGGCTGCGCTGACTGCCGGAACGGTTCGACGCCAGCACGACGGAATTCCAGTCAGCCAATGGTCGCTGGCCTCGCTGCATGAAGGCGCCGGCTGGAAGCCCGTCCACATGAAGGTCGAACAGTTCATGACGACGGACCTGGTGACGGCCACCGAAGGAGATGCGCTTGAGCTGGTCGTCAACCTGATGAACTGGGAAAAAGTACGCCACATCCCGATCGAAGACGAAGAGCACCGGCTCGTGGGCCTCGTCTCTTACCGCTCGGTCCTCCGGTACCTTGCGGAACATCTTGCAGGCGCAGCCGATTCAACCGCTCGCGTTCGCGACGTGATGAAGTCCGATCCGATCACCATTTCGCCGGACGCCTCCTCGCTGGACGCCATTCGATGCATGCGACAGAACGCCATCGGCAGCCTTCCCGTTGTTGAAAACGGCCGGCTGGTCGGCATTGTCACCGAGCGCGACTTTATGGAAGTCGCTCGCGAACTGATCGAAAGCAAATTCGAGGAATAGCCCGTAGCAGGGGCTTCCGCACCGTCCGCCGCTTCAAACGCCGCCCTCCCCCCGCCCAGTTGAGCTGGCGCGACGCGACGTCAGGCGATACAATTCGGAAATGGCCGAGGACGAAGTTTCCGTTCGGATTCAATGGGAGGAGGGACAATTATTCTCCGGCGCCACTTCGACCGGCGTCAAATTCTCATTGGAGGGTTCCCGACGCAGGGCGCCCTCGCCGATGGAAAGCCTTCTGGCCTCGTTGTGCGGCTGCATGGCCATCGACGTCATCGATATCCTGCGGAAAATGCGCGGGGAGGTCAGGCGATTGGAAGTGGACGCGACGGGAAGAAGAAACCCGCAGCCTCCCCGCTACTTCAATCAGATTCATTTACGATTTGCGGTCGAAACGGATCTTCCGCAGGAGCGTGTGGATCGGGCCATTCAGCTCTCTTTCGAGACGTACTGCAGCGTGTACCATTCGTTGCGCAGCGACATTCAAGTCAGCCACGAGCTGGAAGTGCGATCGTGACTTCCGACGCCGCGATTCTCTTGCGAGTTTCCTATCGCGTTCGAGTCCACGAGACGGAAGTATTTGAAAGAATCTTCCAAGAGGAAGTCGTTCCTTTGATCGAAGAGCACGGGCTGCGGTTTTTGGGAATCTGGAAAACGCTGGTCGGAAACGTCGGAGAATTCCTGGAACTCTGGGAGTTCGACTCGCTGGCGGAATTTGAGAATCGATGGCCGGTCCTGCTGCAAGACCCGCGACTGCAGGCGGTCTTCGAAAAAACCGGTCCAATGGTGGAGGACGAGTCCTTCTCCATCCTGCAGCCGGCCCTCAAAAATCGGAGCCAGCCGCGCCCGGAAAACCGCTACCGGGTGTGACGCGAGGCTTATTCGGGGCCGCCCTCTTCCGACAAGCGAATTGTGAGAACCGGGCTCCGGGAAGTGCGCACCACCTTCTCGGCAACCGATCCGAAGACCAGATGCTGCCAACCGGTGTGGCCGTGCGTCGCGATCACGATCATGTCGGCGCTCCATTCCGCGGCGATGCGGACGATCTCGCGCGCAGGATCTCCAAAGCAGAAAACGGTTTCCGCCTCCGCACCGGGATCCGCGCGCCTCAGCCGTACCGCCACTTCTTCCAGCCGGTTCCTGGCGTTTTCCTGCAGCGCCTCCTGGTAGGCCGGCAACTCGAAGTTGTAGTGCATCTCCGGCGGCACCGTCGGCACAGGGGGAATGACGTGCGCGACTTTCAGCTGCGCCTGAAAGTGGGCCGCCAGCTCCGCAGCCTCGCGGACGGCCCGCATGGCGTTGTCGCTGAAATCCGTTGGCGCCAGGATTCTCTCGATCGGAAGCATAGCCCGCGAAACCTTTCTTTTATGCCGGCGGCGCCGCAGCCGCCGACCGCTCCCGGCTAAAATCGCAGAAACGCGCCCACGCCCTCGGCCGACTGCATCATCGCCGCGGCTTCGGCCTTCAGCTGTTCGACGCGACCGCCTTCGTCGAACACCCTCCGGACAAGCGGCTCCAAGAGATTGCCGACCGGGCGAAGCTGCCGCCGACAGCCGGCGCAAAGCCCCTTGGCGTCCGCAAGCAGGATCCCGCATTCCATGCATTCGCCGCCCTGTCGCCGGAAGCCCTCCGCATAGATCAGCTCCCGAGCCCTGCCGCCGCATACGGCCTCCAGCGTCGCTTCGACCCCGACTACCGCCTGATGGTTCTTGGCGGCCAGCGTCAGCAGGCGCTCGACTTTTTCCCGCTCTTCCATCCGCTCCACGCTTTCCTGCAACGCGACGGCCGCCTTCAGAATTTCGGCTTCCACCGCATGAATCGGCAGAGACAGGGTCCCGACCAGTCGCTGCCGCAGCCTCTCGGACAAGAGAGACTTCAGCTCACTCGCCGCTTCCGGCGGCCCCGCCAGAACGAGCCGGTCAAACTTCTGTTGATCCAGCAACCTGTCCATCATCTGAGCGACATTCTTCTGGTGCCAGCGGGCGTGCTCGTTCGATCGCCGCTGCAAGTGCATCTGAGAGCGAAGCTGGTCCTGGCTTGTTGCGTCGAATCGACGGACGTCCCCCTGCGCCAGCGCTTCCCGGTTCTCCTCAATTTCGCCCATGACCACGGTAAACAGCCGGGCGTGGGCGCGATCGGTCAGAATCACTCCATACCGCTCAAATTCGTCACGCGCTTCCAGCAAGGGCCTGAGAATCGGATGGCAGTCCCAGAAAGCCTGGGTCTCGATAGGAACCTGCAGGCTCCGTTCCCACAGGAAATTCGACGAAGCCTCGGAAAACAGCACCAGGCATTTTCCGGAGGGCTGGTAAAGGGAAGCGAACTGGAGAACTTCAGCCGAATTCGCTCGCAACCGCTGTCGCTCCGCCTCCGGCTCGACTCCGTTCTGAAGGCTTCGCAACAAGTCTCGAAGCGCGGCCTCGAATCCTCGATTCAGATTGGCCGCCTGCCGCTGGTCCACGTTCAAATAGACGCTCAGTACGAAGTTCTCCGAGCCCCTTCTTGAAGAAACAAGGTCTTTCAACTCATGTTTCGAAATCATGCCAATTTCTCCCGGCGAGTGGCTGCGATTCGCTGCAGCCACCCGTTCCGGACCGATCTGATTCCAGTGTACGACCTGCCCGTTCGGAGGACAAGTGAACCCTTTCCCGGCTGTGCGCCGGCGCGCGGCGCTGCGGGCAGACTCGCAGCCCGGCTTCCGAAGGGAAGCCGCCCAAAACTGTGACCTCGATCATAGATTCCGGCTCAGGGGCCCCTTAAGATAGCAGGACAATGCTGGGGGAACTGCGGATACTGCCCTACGACGAATTTGAGTTCTGGCTGCGCGGACTCAACGCCCATTTGCGGCAACGGCGCATTCCGTCGGTAACCGATCAGTTCTCCACTGAACGCCACAACTATTCGGAAGAAGTTCGCACGGCCCTGCTGCTGATCCGGCGCCTATCGGCGCTGTCGCCCCAAACCATGATCCAACCGCTTGTGGAGCGGCAGAAAAGCGAGACGGAAAGCGAGTTCGGCGCCGCCAGCGTCGGATTGGGCCGGAATCTGAAGCGTGTTGGCGAATACCTCGCGGATTTCCATCGGTTCAGAACCGCGTTGGAAAACTTCAAGACGCTGGGAATGGGACTCGCGCGACATCAATCCGTTTCCCGCCAGCAGTTTGACGCCTTCAGCTCCCTGGCCCTGGAAAGAATCGACTCGTATCGGGAATCGGAATGTCGTCAACGAATTCTGGAGGCGGACCAAAAGTTTCGACTGCAGGAATTTCTGAGCCGCCACGTCTTGATCGATGTCGACATTCAGGGAGTGCGAGATCATCTTCACTCCGTGCTGGGAAGGTACTTGGTCTTGCTCTGTCTGTTCCAATTCATGCAACAGGAAATTCGGATTTCCTTTCAGCCGCGGCTCTTGCTCCCCTTGCTGACTTTTTCCTATCATGCCTCCCTCCGCTTGATCCGAACTCTTCAGGATACGAAATCCTACCTCGGAAGCTTCTCCAAAGAGTGGGCCCAAGCCGTGCAAGTAACCTGCGGAGGAATGAAACTGGAGACCAAGCAAGCGTTTCAGACTGAACTGGGCGACCTTTCGCAGATCCCGGACAACCGGTCCGACTTCGTGCAGATCGATCGGGTGGTAGGCCTATTGTTGAATTTGTTTCAACAGTCCTTTGTTTCCCTTGCTGCCGTCCTGAACCCCAGATTCGACGAGCGCACCTTGCCGAACTGCTCGGAAAAACGCTACCTGGAATCGCTCCAACTTCTCGAACATCTGGAGAAACTGCAGACCATCGTCGCTCAAACTCAGGCCTCGGAAAATGGCGGCGGCCTGAATCCGAAGCAGGTCGTGCGAGAAATGGGCGTCTTTCAGGCCAACACGATGAAGCATTTGTTTTCGAGAGACTGGCAAACTTTTCTCGAATTCTGGCGCGAATTCAATCAGGCCCGCGCCGACGACTGGCCGCGCATCCTCCACCGATTGGAGGTTTATTTGAGCGCCTTAATCGGCGAAGTCCGGAAGCGATCCGTGCTTGCCAAACACGGCGCCGGCAGCGGGGGCACCGAACCCGACTCCAGCCGGCAAATCGTCAACTGGTAGCCTGGC
>DATKAT010000143.1:0-9981 GCA_035514675.1 Acidobacteriota bacterium
AGCCAGCTGGCGGTCGTCTGGCTGGACGAGGAGCTGAAGGACGCTCCGCAGGGCCCGCGGCAGCGGATCGTCCTGGAAGCGCTCCGTGGAAGGCCCCTGCCGGTGGCGGCGGCGACGGTGATTGAAGAAGCCTCGAGCTCCTATTCGCAGCTGCGCAGTCTTGAAGCGCAGGGGCGCATCCGACTCGAACGGATCGAGATTCAGCGCTCTCCCTGGCAACGCACTCCGCTGGAGGCGCCCCGATTCAATCTTACCCGGGAACAGTCGGAAATCGTCGAAGCTCTTCGAAAGCGTCTGGGCAGGCGCGAGTTTTTCAGCTATCTGGTTCATGGCGTTACAGGCAGCGGGAAGACGGAGATTTATCTGCACCTGATCAAGCGCGCTCTTCAGCTGGGGCTGACGTCGCTGGTGCTGGTGCCCGAAATCGGGCTCACTCCGCAGATTTCCGGACGATTCAGGAGCTGGTTTGGCCCCGAGGTGGCAATTCTTCACAGCGGACTCTCCGGCGGCGAGCGGTTCGACCAATGGAGGCGCATTCGCAGCGGGGAAAGTCGCGTGGTCATCGGAACCCGCTCCGCCGTGTTTGCGCCTCTGGAGAGGCTGGGGCTGATCATCGTCGACGAGGAGCATGACTCGTCGTTCAAGCAGGAGGAGCTTCCCCGCTACCACGGACGCGACACCGCGATCCGGCGCGCCCAGATGGCAAGCGCTCTGGTGGTGCTGGGAAGCGCCACGCCTCAGTTGGAGACCTATCATCGGGCTGTTGCCGAACGGAAGGCGGGCTTCGGGGTACTCAAGTCGCGCATCCTGGACCGCCCCTTGCCCGATGTGCACATTGTGGACTTGAGGGAGGAGTTTCAAAGACGCGGTCGCGAGTCGATGTTGTCGGAACTCCTTCAGGAGAAGATCGGCTCCCGCCTCCAGCGGGGGGAGCAGACGATGGTGCTGCTGAACCGTCGAGGATACGCGTCGTCGGTCTTCTGCCGGGCCTGCGGTCACACGGAGGCCTGCCGGAACTGCAGCATTTCTCTGACCTATCACCGGACGGCCGACCGCCTCAGCTGCCATTACTGCGGCTACGCTCGGTCCGTCCCCAAAGTCTGCTCGGAGTGCGGACGGGAATTCATTTTTTTCGCGGGGCAGGGGACGGAGAAGCTGGAGGAGCATCTGGCTGGAATTTTTCCAAACGCTCGGTTGGAACGGCTGGACCGGGACCGCGTGCGCCGAAAAGGGAGCCACGAACGCATCCTGCATCGCTTCGCCGCCGGACAGATCGATGTCCTGGTGGGAACCCAGATGATCTCCAAGGGCCATGACTTTCCCGGCGTGACGTTGGTGGGAGTTTTGGGCGCCGATCAGTCCCTCCGCTTCGCCGACTTTCGGGCCGCGGAAAAGACGTTTCAATTGTTGACCCAGGTGGCGGGCCGAGCCGGTCGGGGAGAGCAGCCAGGAGAGGTGGTTGTCGAAACCTATTATCCCGCGCACTACAGCCTGAAATTCGCGTGCAGACAGGATTATGAAAGCTTTTATAGGGAGGAGCTGCCCTTCCGGCGACGATTTCGATACCCTCCCTTTACGGCTCTGGCCAATTTGATTCTTTGCAACCGGCAGAGGCGCAAAGGGGAGGAAAGGTCCGCCCTGCTGGCTGAATTGCTGTTGAAGGCGCGGGATCGCTTCTCCGACAGCGCCCGCATGAGGATCCTGGGCCCGGCGCCGGCCGCCCTGGAAAGGCTCAAGAAGGAGTTCAGGCTTCAGATCCTCGTCAAGTCCACCAATCGCAAGGAGCTTCGGCAGGTCATCGTACAGGCTCGCGACGAATTCTTGCAGACCGCGGGAGAAAGCGGGCGAGTGACGATTGATATCGATCCGGTGAACCTGCTGTAATGAGGCCGTGGTGAAGTTGGAGCTTGAGGTGTATCGGGACATGCTGCGCCACGCTCTGCAGGAAGCCCCCAACGAGTGCTGCGGACTGCTGGCGGGCCGCGATGACCGGATCTTTCGCATTCAAAGATGCACGAACGCTTTGGCAAGTCCTGTGCGATTCTCAATCCCCCCGCCCGAGCTGTTTCGGTTTTTTCGTTCCCTGCGGGATCGGCGTCAGGAGTTTCTGGGGATTTACCACTCCCATCCCGACGGAGATCCGATCCCATCAATCCGAGACCAGGAAGAATTGCACTACCAGGACCCCGGTTATTGGATCATCGCTTTGAAGAGCGACCAACCTGTTGTAGCCTGTTATAAATGGAAGGAGCCGGGGCTGGCGCCGCAGGAATTTGAGATCGTCGAGAGTACCGTGTTGCCTCAGGCTGAATAGAGTGGTTCAATACCTGCAACCTGAACTACAGAGAACGATGAATTCGACGGACAAGACGCAACGGTCAGGAACTGCGACGGACGACAGGCTCGACGTGTTCGCGAATGTCCGCGACCTCGGGCCGGAGGAGCTTTTTCGGTTTCTGTCCCAGATGGTTGCCTTGCTGCCGGACGAGACGCGCTATCGGCTGAAGAGGGTCCTGGAGAGCCTTCCGCCGGAAGGGGACAACCTGCAGCGGGTGCTCGAACTGGTGCGCCGCCAGTGGACCGGACTGGTCTCCGAGGAGTGGGTGCGGATAGGCATCGTGGGGCCCGCTCGGACCGGCAAGACTTCGCTGCAGCGAGCCATCGAAAGAAAACAGGCGCCTGGAGCGCGTCCGATCTTCACGGTTCTGGACGTCCAGGGACTGGAGGAATACCTCGGCTATCAGCGGCCAGCCATTTCCGAGGAAATCGCGAATATCGACATCATCCTGCTGGTCCTGGACGCTCGTTACGGCCTGTCCAAAAACACGCAAATGCTATACGGAAAGTACGCGCAGCTCGGGAAGCCCGTCATCGTCGTCTTGAATAAGATCGACGTCGTGGATTATCCCGCTCAGGTCGTGCGACAGGCGCGCTCCGCTTTGAAGACCAGTATTTTCGCAACCTCTAGTTTCCAGCCGGAAACGATCAACCGCCTGTTGAAGGGGATCGTGGCGGGCGAACCTCGAGCCCTCTACCCCCTGAGTCAGAACTTTCCGGAGTTCCGTCGCGTCATCTGCAACGGAACGGTTACGCAGTCCAGCTTCGCGGCCGGACTCGTGGGGGCCGTTCCGCTGCCCGTCAGCGACATGCTTCCGATGACGGCCATTCAGATCGCAATGCTGCTGAAAATCTCGCGCGCTTTCGGATTCAAGATCAATCGCAGCCGCGCCCGCGAGTTGATTCCGGTCCTGGCGGCCGGGGCTTTGATTCGGGAGGGAAGCCATCGTCTTCGGAAGGAGTTTCCTGAGAAGGCGCGTCTCATCGCCATCTCGGTGGCGGGGATATGGACATATCTGCTAGGCCGGGCCTGCGTCCGATATTTTGAACGGGTCTCCAGATTCGTTCACACCGGCGACGTCGCGCTCAAACCAGTTCCGGAGGAACTGTTCAGGAAGGCTCAATGAGAGGCGATTTCGACGACAAGGCGCCGGACTCCAGACGCTTCGAAGAAGATGAAGATCTGTATTTCGATGCGATCGAGGGTCCGATCCTCCAACAAAGTCCGGACACCTTGAGGCCGGGATTCAGCTGGATCTCCTATTTTCAACGCCAGCATCCAGGATATGAATTCATTCGATTCGAGGAAATTCCGTTCAACGAGGACTTCCCGGATCTGAAAGTGGCCAGGGTCGCCCTTGTATCGGCCGCCGGCATTCACATGGAGGGGCAGAAGCCCTTCAGCATCGCTCCCGGCGTCGTCGACGAAGAACTGATTCAGCTGAAGTTCAAGGAAGCCGGAGACCCCACCTTCAGAGTCATCCAATCCGACGCCGACCCCTCCCTGCTGCGCCTGGCCCATCCTCACATGGAGGTCTCCGCCGCGGAAGAAGACATCAACGTCGTCTTTCCGATCAGCCGAATGGCTGAATTGACGGCCGAAGAAGTCATCGGAGAAGTCGCTCCCCGACACATTTCCTTTATGGGCTATCTGCCCTTCCCCGGCGCTTTGAACGATTCCATCGGGGAGGCAGTCGACTTGCTTCGGAACGATGGGGTCGATGCGGCCATCCTGCTCCCCGGAGAAGTGCTGAGCCATCAGACGATGGCTGTGGTTCAGAAGGAACTTGAATCCGCCGGAATCAGCACTGTGGCGATCGCCCTCTGCCGCGATCTGATCGAGGCCATCGGCGTTCCCAGGGCGGTGCACTACCGCTACCCGTTCGGATACACTTTCGGGTACGCAAACGACGCCGTGATGCAGCTGCGCATCCTGAAGGATGCCTTGCGCACTCTTGAAGAGGCGGATGAACCGGGTGCCATCAATGACCTCCCCTACGAGTGGATTCAAAGCTGATGAATGAAAAACCCTCACAGAGCGAACTGGAGCAGTGGAAGGAAACCGTCGACGGAGAGCTTTATGAAGAGCTCTTGAATCGCTACGAAAGAATTCTGGTGTTCGCCGGTCAGCTTCAGGAGAAGGCCCGGGCTCAACGGCTTCTTCAGGAGAAGAACGCCGAACTGGAGAATGAAAACGAACGGCTCAAAAAGGTGAACTCCGTCTCTGAATCCTACATCCGCCTTCTGGAAGGCTCCCTGCGGGCCCTGGGCGTGCTGGACAATGCGGAAGTCGCCGATCAGGGTTCGAACAAAGATCAGTCTTCCTAGCCCGTATGCTTCCGTAGCCGGCGCCGCCCCGAACCGACCGGAGGTTGTACGCTACGATTAAAAGTAACCTTTGAAGCTCAGAAACAGGCTGAATGGAACGGCGCCGTATTCACTCCGTGGAATCGCTTCCCGCTCAAGACCGCGTCCAATGCCGACCTGTGCTCCGAACAGCAGCTCGGTTTCGTTGCTGGTCGACCAGCTCGCGCTCGGGATCCATAGTGCGGAAGGGTCTCCCCCATTGATTAGAACGGCATGGTTCAGCGTCCAGAGAGGATGCATTTGCCATCCGATCGAAGCGCCGGCGTAATAGCGGCCCAGCGCATTGACCTCGCCGCGGAGAACGCGGTCAGCCTCAATCAACTGAAGGTAGTCGGCCGGCTCGGACATGCCGTAGCCGTTCCAGAGTGCCTCCAAAGTCAGCGTCACGTGAGGAGTGAGCATTCGGTCCACCCCAATGCTTCCCCGCCAAAATCGGCGACGGTCTCGCAACCTGTCTTCCGGATCCGCGGATTCGGTCCAGGCGGCCTCTCCGCGAAATCCGGTCCCTCCGATATCGGAGGTGAAGAAGGCGCCCGCAACCCGGTCCCGGTGGAAGCTTCCCGCCATCAGACCGGCGTCCACCCGCCCCAGATGAAATCGGGTGAGCACCCCCAGCGCGCCGTCTCGGGAGCGGGAGGACCCGAGAATTGCGCCCACCGCCTCCACCTGGGAAAAGGGTCCCAGCGGCAGGATGAGTCGAACCGCGTCCACGCCGGGCTTGTAGTCCCGGTCGATCCTCTGTGGCGCAAAAGGTGAAAACAGGTCCAGGGAAGGCCAGAAGTGGTTCACTCCCCAGGTGATGGACTGCCGTCCTACGGCCAGGCGGGCGCTTCCCACGTCGCCCTGCAAGTTCAGGCGGTCGAAAGCCGCTAGAAGAGTTGCCGATTCACCATCGGCCAGCATGGTCTGAAGCTTAAAAAACTCGGAACCGCGGGCATCGGCCAACGATGCGACTCCGGCAGCCGGGGGTGAAAGAAACGTCAGCGTCCCATGCCCTTCGAATCTCCAGGAGCCGGCCAAGCCCAGTCGGCCGGTCAAACGAGCGATTGCCAATTCGGCATCCCGTCGCTGATCCCCGGCGAGGTCTTCCACTCGGAAAAACTGATAACCGCGGATCGAGCCGCCCCAACGGAAATCCGCGCCTGAAAGCGGACCGAAGCATGCGAAGAAAGCGACCAGAACCAGAGTCCGGAAAAACCCGTGCAAGGGAACTCCCTTGAACATCACTCGTTCCTTGCAACAGACTCGGCGGTCGCTTCGGCAGCAGAGGACTGGAGGCCGCCCTCGATAGGTTGATCCTGGTCGATCCTGCCGTCGACCATGCGGATTACGCGGCGGGCCCGTTTCATCACTCTTGGATCATGCGTGGAGAAAAGGAAGGTCGTACCGTGAGATCGATTCAGCTTCTCCATCAAGCCGAGCAGAGAGGATGCGGTCTGGCTGTCGAGATTCGCCGTCGGTTCGTCGGCCAGCACCAGCGAAGGTTCGGCCACGATCGCGCGCGCCACCGCCACCCTCTGCTGCTGTCCGCCGGAAAGTTCAGCGGGGCGTCTGCTTTCCAGCCCTTCCAGCCCGACTTCCTTGAGAATCGCATGGACCCGCCGTCGCCGTTCTTCGGCGGGCAACCCTTGCAGCAACAGAAGAAACTCCGCATTTTCTTCAGCGCTGAGCACCGGCACCAGGTTGAAGGCCTGGAAAATGAATCCGATCTCCTGCAGCCGGAGTCGGGCCCGCTCGCGTCGGCTGAGTTTCCCCAGTTCCCAATCCTTCAACCAGACTCTCCCTTCGGTCGGACTGTCCAGCCCAGCCGCCACGTTCAACAGGGTGGTCTTGCCGGAACCGGAAGGGCCTGCCACCACCACGAATTCTCCCTGCCGCAGCGTGAGGTCGACTTGATCCAAAGCGCGTATCTCCTGATCGCCCTGCCGATAGATCCGGGATACGTTTCGCAGGCGGACGATTTCCTGGTCGGACATCAATTCCTCCCTAGAATTCCGATTTCTCCGGGTTTTGCAGCGCGGCGAGCGGGAACCAGCGCCAGCGCCAGCGCAAGGCCAAACACGAGGGACACGGTTTGCAGAACCCGTCTCGCTGAGAGTTCGGAGTAAATGACAGGATCGAAGGCGACTCCGGCCACCGTGATGTCGCCCGACATGAAGGTCTCCAAATGGAAACCATGAATGGACAGATAGAGGTGGCCGCCATAGCCGACAGCCAGGCCGGCCGCCGCTCCCAGGAAGGCCACGACCGTCGCTTCCAGCATCACCATCAGAAAACGCTGCTGCGAGGTTACTCCCAGAGCGTCTAGCAAGGCGAATTCCCGGCTGCGCTCCAGCACCGACATCAGTAAGGTGTTGAGCACCAGGAATCCGATCAGCGTAAAGATCACAATGCTGAAGATGTGATTTCCGGCGTTATCGATTCGAATGTAGTCAACGACTTCCGGGTGCGCCCGATCCCAGGGAAGCGCTTCCAGGTCGGGAAACGCTCGGGCGGCAAGATCGGCCAATCGCCCGGAATCCGCAGCATCGTTCAGGATGACGGCCACCTGGTGAACGCCGCCTTCCATTTGAAGTAACGTCGACGCCGTCGAAAGGGGAGTCAACACCAGCATTTCATCGAATTCTTCCACGCCGGTTCGAACCACTCCGCTGACGCGGACCAGCGCTGAAGCTAGTTCGCCGCCTCTGGCGGCCTGGGCTGTCAGCACCACCCGGTCTCCGATTCGCAGGGCCAGCTTTCGGGCGATTCCCTGTCCCACGACGGCTTGCGCGGAGTCACCTTCCGGAAAATCCCCTTCCACCAAGCGCTCGGCGAAATAAGATGCAGTCCGTTCCTTGCCCGGATCGCTCGCGATCAGCATCGCCCCCGATGTCCCGTCGGCCGACGAAGCCAGGCCTGACGCGAAGACGCGAGAAACCACGTGCTCCACACCCATGCCCGGACCGGATTCCTGAAGCCATTGCAGGGCATCGTCATGCTGGTTCGGCTCCAGGAAGCGCTCGACGCCTCTCGATTCGTGATATCCCTTCTGCTGGATCAGAACATGTCCGGACCCCATCCGAACGACGCTTTCGACGATCTGTTGGTGCGCGCCGTCGTTGAGCGCAAGCGAGATCAGGTAGAGAGCCATTCCCAAAGCGATCGTCGACATTGTCAGAACCGTCCTTTTCCGGTGCCGCCATAGGTTTCGCCACCCCAGGTTCCAGATCACCTTCATGCCCGTCACCCTTCCGCCGGCGCCGCCATCGCCTCCACCGGATCCAAACGAAGCAACCGGCGAGCCGGCACGAGGCAGGCGATCAAAGCGGCCAGCAAAAGGCCAATTGCCGCCTTTCCAATATCGTCCCAAATCCAGACGCCTCTCAGAACCGGATCGATCCGGGTGTCCATCAGGGCCAGCTCTCCAGTCCAGCGACTCAGGTCCCAGCCATAGACGCTCATATGGTAGAGGGCGGCCGAACCAGCAGCCAGACCGACGGCCAGTCCAAGCACCGCCAGCAGCAGCGACTCCACCACCAGAGACCTCAAAATCAAGGAAGGCTTCATCCCCATGGCGCTCAACATTCCAAACTCGCGCGTTCGTTCGAAGACCGCCATCATCATCGTATTGAGAACCCCCAGCGCCGCAAAGAGCGCCACCAGACCGATCACGAAGCCGCCCGCGCCTTCGCTTAAACTCAAATAATCACGAAGTTGGGGCGCCAAGTCCCCCCACGAGCGCGCTGTGACACCTTCCGCATGCAGGCGCTCGTTCAAACGGGCCGCCACTCGATCGGCCTGGTGCGGATCCTCGATGCTGACTGCCAGCTCATGCACACGATCCTGACCGAGCGCGATCAATTCCTGCAAATCGCGAAAATGGACAATCGCCAGGGTGCGGTCGAGGCCGCTCAGGCCGGTGCGCAGGACGCCCGCGACCGTGTACAGATCGTTTCCCATACTCCCGTCGGCGGCCTGGCAGACCACGGCGATCTCCGATCCGACCTCCGCGTCCAGCTCGCGCGCCAACCCGACGCCGAGCACAATCGAGCCCGCACCCGCTTCCTCCAGACCCCCGTTCGCCTGCAGCGTTTTCAGAAGCGCAGTCACCCGCGCTTCTCTTTCGGGATCAACGCCCAGAAGCTGGGCTCCCGCCGATGAGTCTCCGGTGGATAGAAGCGCGAAGCTGTAGACCCGCCAGGAAACCGCGGTCACACCCTCTTCCGCCAGAAGTGCCCGGGCCATCGCTTCCCACGCCGGCAGATCATGGTTCCCCAAGGTATCATTGACGTTGCGGTCGGGAAGATAATCCTCGTGGTGGATTTGCAGGTGTCCCAGCAGCAGTTGAGTGCCGTTTCGGAGCATCTGTTCGCGCAGGCCCCCCATCATTCCGATCAGGATAATCAGAAAGGCGAATGCGGCCGCGATGGCAAGCGTTGTGATCACACTCCGGCGGGTGTTTCGCCACAGATTCCGCCACCCCAAGCGGAACGCAAGCTTCCAGCCGACCATCATCTTCGAAGGGCGCCAAGAGAAAAGGTCCCGTCCGGTATCGGGACGTCAAAACGCAGATCCTGATAAAACATCTCCGTAAATTCTTCCGGATGATCTTCCGGGACCATCCTCATTCGGGCCGGAATTTGACGCCCGCCCATGATTTGGAAATCTGAAAAGGTCATCGTGCGGCGGAGCTTGCCGTCTTCGCCATAATAACGGGACCACAAAGGCATCAGATCCGCCTCTCTGATCCGCATGACGATGCGACCCCAGACCACCGGCGCCTCGGGGCGGGGCGTGAGGGTGAACTCGTAAACCTCGACTCCTTCGCGATCCCCCTCAAAGGAGATCTCGATGTCGTAATCGTGGATCAACCGGCTTTCTCTGACCAGATCGTCGTTGGTGAAATGAGAGCCCATCCAGGAGGCCATCATCATGGAGGAAGGGACCCGAATCGTCCGATCGATCTTGGGGAGATAGTTCCAGATGTCCGATTCGACTTTCAAAGTCGCAGTTCCGGCTTCCCTTCGGGGTTCCAGCACTTTCACCAGCACCCGGTCGGTCCCCTCGGACCAGATGGAAAGCTTCATGTTCCGCTCCCAGCGCCGAGTCACCACCGACATCTCCACAGTGCCGATCGAAGAATCTCCGCGCAGCAGGCGATCCACCCGGTCGATAATGGCCCGCGCGTCGGTCTGAGCGCCGGAGACGATTTCAGGACGAGCGAACCAGGCGACGGAAAAGGCCGACACGAAAATCAATGGTTTGATCGCCAGTTGTTTCTTCCGCATCCTCTGG
>DATKAT010000144.1:0-4840 GCA_035514675.1 Acidobacteriota bacterium
CGAGGGAGTGGCGCAGCAGCATGGCGACGGAGGCGATGGCGGCCAGCGGGTTGGCGACGTCCCTGCCGGCGATGTCGGGGGCCGATCCGTGCACCGGCTCATACATTCCGGCTCGCCCCGTCTCCAAGGAGGGACCCAGACTGGCCGAGGGCAGCATTCCGATCGACCCGGTCAGCATGGCGGCCTCATCGCTCAAAATGTCGCCGAACATATTCCCGGCCAGGATGACGTCGAAACTCTTCGGTCGCGCCACCAACTGCATGGCGCAGTTGTCGATCAGCAGGTGCTCGAGCCTGACCTGCGGGTGTTCGGCAGCGCTTTCGGACACCACCTTTCGCCAGAGCTGGGAACTTTCCAGCACGTTGGACTTATCGACGCTGGTCACCAGTCCTTTTCTGGCTGCGGCCGCTTCGAAGGCCACATGAGCGATCCGTTCGATTTCCCAGTCGTAGTAGATTTCTGTATTGAAGCCGACTCGGCCCTGGCTGCGGGTTTCCAGGCCCCTCGGCTCTCCGAAGTAAACTCCGCCGGTCAATTCCCGCACGATGAGAATGTCGACCCCCTCGATCAGCTCCTGTTTCAGCGGCGACGCCTCCAGCAGTTCGGGATACGTCCTGACGGGTCTAAGATTGGCGAACAGTTCGAGTTCCTTGCGCAGCTTCAAGAGAGCGTGTTCGGGACGCTGGAGCCGTGGAAGGTCGTCGTACTGCGGAGCGCCGACGGCTCCCAGCAGAACGATTCCAGCGCTCTGACACGCCTCCAGCACGAAGTCGGGCAAAGGGGCGCCGTGCCGCTCGATGGCGGCTCCTCCGACCGGGAGCTCCTCGATCTCGACAGGCAGGCTCCAACCTTTCGCGCAGGCTCTCAGGATCTGCAGGGCCCCTGTCGTCACCTCCTGTCCGATGCCGTCGCCGGCCAACGCGATGATTTTCATGCTGGAATTCGGAATACACCGGCCGCGGGGGCGATCCATCCGAAGGCCTCTCGCGGAATGAAAGCCCTACAATTGAAGTTCCACAGTGGGGCGGGCTTGCAGATTCAAAGTGGAAATGCGCGCCGCCAGAGTTTCAGAAAGCTTCTTAAACGCCTTTGCGACCGCATGCCCGGGATCTGCGACGACGATGGGCCGGCCCTGATCGCCCCCTTCTCGCACGGCCGTTTCCAACGGAATGCTTCCCAAAAACGGCACCCCGTACTTCCGGCTGGTTCGCTCGCCTCCTCCGTGACTGAAGATGTCCGTCTTTTCGCCGCATGCGGGACAAATAAAGTAGCTCATGTTCTCCACGATCCCCAAAACATCGACGTTGACCTGTTTGAGCATCATGATCCCCTTGCGGGCGTCGGCCAGAGCCACGTCCTGCGGAGTGGTCACCACCACTCCCCCCATCAATGGAACCGACTGCATCATCGTCAACTGCACGTCGCCGGTGCCCGGCGGCAGATCTGCGATCAGGTAGTCCAAATCCCCCCACGCCACCTGATAAAGAAACTGCTGAATCACCCCGTGAAGCATCGGACCGCGCCAAACCAGCGGGGTGTCCCCTTCAGCCAGAAATCCCATCGACATTACTTTCAGCCCGTAGGCGTCCAGCGGGACGATCGTTCCCTTCCGAGCCATCGGCCGCCCGCTGAGGCCCAGCATAATCGGCACATTGGGTCCGTAGACGTCGCAGTCCAGCAGTCCGACGGCCGCCCCCTGCAGGGCTAGGGCGCAGGCCAGGTTGACCGCAACCGTGGTCTTTCCAACGCCCCCTTTTCCAGAGGAGACCGCGACGATGTTCTTCACGCCCTCAATGACCCGTCTGGCGTCGCCGCTCTGGTGGGCCGGCACGGAGGATTCCATGGAGATTTCAACGGCCGATACTCCGGGAAGATCGCCAACTCTTCGCTTCGCCTCCTCCTGGAGTTGATCTCGCGCCGGGCAGGCCGGCGTCGTGAGAACGAATCGGAAGGAAACGCGGCCGCCGTCGATTTTCACGTCTCGAATCATACCCAGCGACACGACGTCTTTCCTCAAATCGGGGTCGATGACTTCCCTGAGGGCCTGTCGAACCTCCTCTTGAGAAACATCGGAAGGATTGGACGTCATTTTCTTGTTTTTCCTTTGCTATACTGAAAAAAGCTGAATTTGAGACCGCTTTTGATCTTACCGGAGAGGTTGCGGCAAGTTCAATTTCCTCTCCAACGGTGAACAGTCGGAGTTCCGGAGCAGGCGATGATGCAGGAAGAAGAAATTGCCCAGAATCCGGTGATCAGCCACGCCATGGAGAACTATCTGAAGGCGATCTACCAGCTGTCCACCGCCTCGAACAAGGTCAGCACGTCGCAGCTTGCAAAAAGAATGGAGTGCACCCCGGCCAGCGTTACCAACATGCTGCAGAAGCTGGCCTCGCTGCGACTGGTCGAATACACCCGATATCACGGGGTGAGGCTGACGCCGGCCGGCAAGAAGGTGGCGCTGGAGGTGGTCCGCCACCATCGGCTGCTGGAACTGTACCTGGCCGACGTGCTCGGCTTCTCATGGGATAAGGTGCACGCCGAAGCCGAGCAGCTCGAGCACGTCATCTCCGAGGAATTGGAAGCTCGCATCGACGAAGCGCTCGGGTTTCCGACGCGAGACCCCCACGGCGATCCGATTCCCACAAAAGAAGGAACGATTTCAGGAGAGATTCTCGGAAGCCTCTGGGACGCGTCTGCGGGGGATCAGGTGATGGTGAAGCGGGTCAGCGACCGGAGCCCCGAAGTTCTTCGCTATCTGGCTTCGATCGAGATTTATCCGGAAGTCGAGCTCGAGGTGCTCGGGCGGGGGCCCATCAACGGTCCGCTGCACGTAAACGTCGGCGGACGCAAGCACAGCCTCAGCAAAGAGCTGGCGGCGCAGATCTTCGTGGCGGTTCGATGAAGTTGCCTTTGACGCCCATTCGCTTCCTGCAGTGCGCCGACAGGCAGTTTCCCCAGAAAACCGCCGTCATCGACGGCGACCGCAGATTCACTTACAGCCAGTTCGCGGAGCGCTGCCGGCGACTGGCCGGCGTGCTGAAGGCCTGGAATCTGCCTCGCGGCGCCCGCGTCGCCTACCTGGCCTACAACACCCATCCGCTTCTGGAGGGCTATTACGGAGTCCTGATGGCGGGCTGCGTCCTGCTGCCCCTCAACATCCGATTGTCGACCGAGGACTTCGTCGTCATTTTGAATCACTCGCAGGCCAGGGTCTTATTGTTTCATTCAGATTTCAGCGAAACCGTCGAGGCGATCCGACCCCGGTTGGAAAACGCGCGTCATTTCCTGTGCCTGGACCGGGGGCAAGCGGCTGATTGGGCCGATCCGGAAAGCTACGACGACCGCCTCGCCGGGAGCTCCCCAGATTTGAAATGGGATCCCTTTGCGCTGGACGAGGACGAAGTCGCGGAGATCTTTTACACTTCCGGCACCACGGGCCGGCCCAAAGGCGTCATGTTGACTCATCGAAACCTCTACCTTCACGGTCTGGAGGCGGGGCTTGCGGTGGGAACCCGCGAATCGGACGTCCACCTGCACACCATTCCCCTGTTTCATGTAAACGGCTGGGGCGCACCGCAAACCTTGACCGGCATGGGAGGAACCCACGTCATGCTCCCGGCTTTCGACCCTGCTGAAGTTTTCCGGCTGATCGAAGAACACCGGGTGTCGGTCTTCTTTCTCGTACCCACCATGGCGACTGCGCTGGTCAACCACCCCGACGCTTCCCGCTACGACCTGAGCAGCGTCCGCATGATCAGCCTGGGGGGAGCGGCGGCCAATTCCATGCTGGTCGAGCAGGTGGAACGAACATTCGGCTGTCTTTGCGTCAGCGGCTACGGCTTGACGGAAACCTCTCCCGTAGTGACCCTCAGCCGTCCTAAGAGCCATCTGGAGCTGGACGATGCCGATCGTCTGGAGCTTCAGGCCATGACCGGCTACCCGATCCCGGGCGCCGAAGTGGAAATTGTGGACGGAAATGGGTCCGCGCTCCCCTGGGACGGCGAAACCGTCGGCGAGATCGTGGTTCGGTCCAACGGAGTCATGAAAGGCTATTTTGGCGACGATGAGGAGAACCTTCGGCTTTTCCAAGACGGCTGGTTTCACACCGGAGACATGGCGACGATCGACTCGCAGGGATACGTTTTGATCGTGGACCGGAAAAAAGACATCATCATCAGCGGCGGAGAGAATATTTCGAGCCTGGAAATCGAGAAAGCCCTGCTTTCCCACCCTGCCGTGCTCGAATGCGCCGTGATTGCGGTTCCCGACGGTCGATGGGGGGAGGTTCCCAAGGCCCTGGTCGTGCTGAAAGCGGGCTCAATCGCCGCCGAAGAGGAACTGATCCGTCACGCCCGCGAGCGGTTGGCTTCCTTCAAATGCCCCAAGAGCGTCGAATTCTTCGACTCCCTTCCCAAAGGCGGAACCGGCAAAATCCTGAAGAGGGAGTTGCGGGAACAGTACTGGAAGGATCAGAAGAAGCGGGTCCATTAGCATTCTGTTTTTGAAATGGACCGCCAGCAGCCCGTGGGCCTTCACCATGGGCTAGCCATGATGCGGCGGCTTTGCCCCCGACAGAATGCTTCTGACGGTCCTGACGATCAGTTCTGAGCTGGAGGGCTTTGAAAGCAGCGTGATGGGCGAAAACTGCAGCGCCCGTTCCATCAGCCCGCTGTCCGGATACCCCGTCAGAACGATCACGGGCACTTCGCCCCAACGGGCTCGAACCTTTTCGAGTGCGGTCGGCCCGTCCATATCCGGCATTTTGAGGTCCAGAATGATGATGTCCGGCTTGGGGCCCTGCAGGCGCTCCGTAATTTCATGCGCGCCGCCTGCGTCGTCC
>DATKAT010000145.1:0-13103 GCA_035514675.1 Acidobacteriota bacterium
GTTTAACGCGAACGTTCAGGACCTGAAGCATTTCGCAGGCCTGCCGATTCCCGCCGGCGCCGGGGTGATCGCCGCGATGGTCCACTTGTTCCAAACGCCCCTCGATGCCAGCCTGTTCAGGATCGCTATGGTTGCCGTCACCTACCTGGTCGCATTTCTGATGATCAGCACGCTGCGTTACCCATCGCTCAAGCAACTGAACCTGAGCAGAGGCAAATCCCACCTGAACGTCCTGATTCTGGCCGTCATTGTTGCGGGAGTCATCTGGTACTCGCAGCCGGTCCTGATGGCGATCGCTACCGCCTACGCCGCCAGCGGCGTAGTGGCTCGCCTCTACCAGCTCCTGCGCTATCGCTTCCGCGGAAGCGAAGAACTGTCGACCAAAAGCGCCGATTGAGCGGGAGCGGTCCAGCGCACGACAGCGCTCCGCATCGGTAACCCGCATGTTTCACACGGGTCCGGCACCGTAGTAGGAGGCGTGTGAAAAATGCCGGCAAGTCTGCCCGCGCCGCGCGGTTGGGGGGCCAGCTTCGGCCTCTCAGTCAGTTCGAGACGACGCAAGGCGGGGATTGGTTCGCCTCCCTAGCGTGGGTGTCGCAGTTGGCGCACACCGGGTTCAGGCCGTCCCGTTGAGGCCGGGCTCGCCCAGTCTGTTGTTGTCCGGTGCGGAATGGGTGGTAGGCTATTTTCGAAACTCGATGAAAAGTCACAGTTGCGAAGCGCTGGTGCTTCGAACGTATCCGTTTTCCGAAGCCAACAGGGTCGTTGTGGCCTTAACCCGAGGGGAGGGGCTGGTCAGGGGCGCGGCCTACGGCGCACGAAAATCCGGAAACCGCTTTGGAAGCAGCCTGGAGCCGCTGACCCACGTGAGAATGTCGTATACGACCAGGCAGAATCAGGATCTTGCGGTGATTCGGAATTGCGAGATCATCCGCGCTTTCGCGGCCCAGCAGACCGACTGGGAGGTCTCTCTCCATCTCGGTTATTTTTCGGAGCTTCTGATTGAGTTTTCGAGAGAGCAAAACGAGAGCGAAAAGTTGTTCCGGCTGGCGCTGGCCGTGCTGACGGAAATCCCGAATGGACCCATTCGGCTGCTGGCCAGGTACTTTGAATTCTGGATCCTGCAGCTGGAGGGAGTGCTTCCCGCTCTGGATCGAAGACTGGATGCCCAGCTCGCCGCAAAGACGACAGCCATGCTGCGGCAGCCCCCGGCGGAGATCAGGCAAACCCGCATGGAAGGCGATGAAATGAAGTTGTTAGAAAGGCTGGCCGAAGAGTTGATAGAATACCATTTGGAGAAGTCGCTCAAGTCGAGGAAAATCATTCGGCAGTTTCTGTAAGGCGGGCCGGGGGAATGGATGGAAGAGACGCCTGGTCAATGTCGTAGCGAGGCGACTCTTTTCGCTCCGGCGGTCCGGGCCGTGAAGCGAATCAGGGGATCCTGCCGCCGATCGGGGCCCCTATTCTGAATCAATAAATCCAGTCATCAAGATGAGGATGCGTCGGTCCCGCGTGGGCGGACGAAAAACGGGGTAGACTGTTGGTTTCGCGATGAAGGATTTTCAGCAAGTCATTCATTCATTGCTGGAGTACTGGATGGATTACGGTTGCGTCTTGCACCAGCCGTACGATGTGGAAATGGGCGCCGGGACGATGCATCCGGAGACCTTTTTCCGCGTTCTCGGGCCCCAGCCCTACGACGTGGCGTATGTGCAGCCCTCGCGGCGACCGACCGACGGAAGGTACGGCGAGAACCCGAATCGCGTCTACCGTCATTTTCAGCTGCAGGTCGTCTTGAAGCCGCCGCCGGAGGATTTTCAACAGGTCTATCTGAAGAGTCTCGAGTCTCTGGGCGTCCCGCTGGAAAAAAACGACCTCCGTTTTGAGGAGGACAATTGGGAGAGTCCGACCCTGGGGGCCTGGGGGATCGGCTGGCAGGTGCTTCTGAACGGCCTGGAGATTACGCAGTTTACCTACTTCCAGCAGGCCGGGGGCGTTGATCTGAATCCCATTTCGGGGGAAATCACCTATGGCCTTGAGAGAATCAGCTCCTTCCTGAACGACAAGGAGAGCGTCTACGACCTCCCCTGGAACTCTCGATTGACGTACGGCGACATTCGGAAGGAAGAAGAGATCGAATTCTCTCAGTACAGTTTCGAACTCGCCGACCAGCAGACGCTTTTCCGGCTGTTCGAACTGTATGAGGAAGAGGGCCGGAGGTGCCTGGAAGCGGGATGCCTGCTTCCAGCCTACGACTACTGCTTGAAATGTTCCCACGCGTTTAATCAGCTGGACAGTCGCGGCGCCATCAGCGTGACCGAAAGAGTCGGCGTCATCAACCGGGTCCGGCATCTGGCCGTCGGCATCGCCCGCGCCTATGTGGACCGGCAGAAAGGCTCGTCCGGTTAAGAGATGAAGAATCAGTTCTTGTTTGAGCTGGGCACGGAGGAGATACCGGCGTCGATGATTCCGGACGGATTGGCCCGGCTGGTGGAGCGGATGGCCGAGCTCTGCAGGGACAATGAGCTGATGTTCGACCGAATGAGCGGTTTCAGCACGCCGCGTCGCCTGACGGTCATCCTGACGGGGTTGCCTGATCGACAGCCGGATCGCGTGGATTCGGTCAGCGGGCCGCCCGAGTCCGTGGCCTTCGATTCGCAAGGGAACCCGACGGCCGCAGCCCAGGGGTTCGCCAGGAAGATGGGCCTGGCCGTCGAGGAGCTGACAATGGAGGAGACCGACAGGGGGCGCTACCTGTGCGCGCGGCGGAGGAAGGAAGGTCAGGCTGCGCCTGCCATTCTGGTCGCCGGGCTGCCCCGGGTCATTTCGGAATTGAACTGGCCGAAGAACATGTACTGGACGGCTTCCCAGTTTCGGTTCATCCGCCCTCTTCGCTGGTTCGTCTGTCTGTGGAATGAAACGGTCCTTCCTTTTCAATTTGAAGGGGTTGAGGCCGGGGGAGTTTCCCGCGGGCACCGCTCACTGGGAAGGGAAGAGGTTGAAGTCCGGCATCCGGACGAATACGTCGAGGTTCTGCGAGGGGAGTTCGTTCTGGTCGACGAAGGGGAGCGCAGAAAGAAGATCGAAAAGGAACTGGGGGAGCAATTGCCGAAAGATTGCCGGCTGCTGGAAGACGATCGCCTGATGGAAACCGTAGTCCACCTGAATGAGTTTCCAGCCGTGATCCGGGGCGGGTTCGACGCCCGTTTTCTGAAAATTCCCCGGGAAGTGCTGGTCATGGTGATGCGACATCACCAGAAGTATTTTGCAGTCACCCACGCGGACGGCACTCTGGCGCCCTGGTTTCTGACGGTTTTGAATACCCGGGAAGATCCGGACGGCCGGATTCGTCGGGGGCACGAAAGGGTCCTGAAGGCCCGCCTGGAAGACGCCGCTTTTTTCTGGGAGGCCGACCAGAGCGTTTCCCTGCTGGATCGGGCGGAGGGACTGCAACAGGTCATTTTTCAGGAAAAGCTGGGCTCCTATCTGGACAAGACCCGACGCCTGGAAAACCTTTGCGAATTTCTACTGCCCGATTCCGAACTGAAGACGGCCGCCCGCCTGTGCAAAGCCGATTTGACGACGGAGATGGTTCGAGAACTGCCCGAACTGCAGGGAACGATGGGAGGACTGTACGCCCGGCAGGAAGGATACCCGGAAGCGGTTTGGAAAGCCATTTACGAGCACTACCTGCCCGCTTCGGTCCATGACCCCTGCCCGTCCGCCAGGCAAGGGGCCCTGCTATCGCTGGCGGATCGACTCGACACAATCGTGGGCTGCTTCGGTGCGGGCATCATTCCCACCGGTTCGAGCGATCCCTTCGCGCTGCGGCGACAAGCTCAAGGGATGGTCCGAATAGCGCTGGAGCATCAGGTGGAGACCCCTCTCGCGGAGTTGACTTCCTTTGCCGCCGAGCAGTTTCCGGAAGGGTTGCTGGAGCCCGGAGTCGTCGGGCGGGTCATGGAGTTTCTGGCAAACAGACTTCGTTTCGCACTGCAGAGCGAAGGCATCGAATACGACGTGATCAACGCCGTTCTCAGCGGTCCCGTCGATTCGATTCCCAGGACCAGGGAACGCGCCCGGGCCCTGAGTCGCATCAAAGGGGAAGAGGATCTGGAGGCCGTGGCCGCGGCTTTCAAGCGGACGAAAAACATTCTGGAGAAGCAGCAGCGGGAGGAGGACTCCGTACGGCAGGAGTTGCTGCAGGAGGCCGAGGAGCGAGCGCTTTTTTCGGCCGTCCAGGACTTGGAGGAAAGTTTGCAGCGCGCTCTCGAAAAGAAGGACTACGATCGGGCACTCCGCGAAATCGCCAAGATTCGCGAGCCGGTCGACCGCTTCTTCGACGCCGTGCTCGTCATGTGCCCGGACGAGTCGCTCAGACGGAACCGTCTGGCGCTGCTGCGCCGCCTGGACGGGCTCTTCCTCAAATTCGGCGATATTTCCGAAATCGTGCAGCATGGCGAGCGTCAGGGAGAAAACAATGCTTAAAAAGGGGGTCCGGATTCAGGAGCCGGAGGGGAAGCTGGGGGTGCTGCTGGTTGGTTTGGGCGCCGTCAGTACAACGTTTATTGCCGGTGTCGAAGCTGTCAGGAAGGGGCTGGGCAAGCCCATCGGATCGCTGACCCAGATGGGAACGATTCGGCTGGGAAAGCGAACGGAGCAGCGGGCGCCCGCAATTTCGGAATTCGTGCCCCTCGCCCAACTTGGCGATCTTGAGTTCGCAGCCTGGGACTGCTTCGAGGCAGACGCCTATCAGTCGGCGGTCGAAAGCGGCGTGCTCGAGAGGGAGCTGCTGCGCCAATTGCAGCCCGAGTTGGAATCCGTCAAACCCTGGAAGGCGGTGTTTGACAAACGATACGTCAGGAATCTGGACGGCGGCCACGTCAAGAAGGGCGACTCGAAAATGGACCTGGCCGAGCAATTGATCGATGAGATTCGGCAGTTTTCCAGAGACCGCGAATTGCGGGACGCGGTCATGATCTGGTGCGGCAGCACTGAGGTCCTGATCCGGCCTCATCAGGTCCACGAGTCGCTGGAAAGGCTCGAGCGCGGACTGAAGGAAAATGATGAAAACATTCCTTCCAGCATGATTTACGCTTATGCCGCACTTAAATCGGGAATTCCCTTTGCAAATGGGGCGCCCAATCTGACTGTGGACATCCCGGCCATGATCGAACTGGCTGAGGCGAAGCGGACGCCGGTTGCGGGCAAAGACTTCAAGACCGGCCAGACGATGATGAAAACCATTGTCGCGCCCGGGTTGAAGGCGCGATTGCTGGGCCTTTCCGGCTGGTTTTCGACCAACATACTTGGAAACCGCGACGGCGAAGTGCTGGACGATCCGGAATCGTTCAAGACCAAGGAGGAAAGCAAGCTCTCGGTGCTCGAACACATCCTGCAGCCGGACCTCTACCCCGACTTGTACAGCGACTTCTACCACAAGGTCCGGATCAACTACTATCCGCCGCGCCGAGATAACAAGGAAGGGTGGGACAACCTCGACATCTTCGGCTGGCTGGGCTACCCCATGCAGATCAAAATCGATTTTCTCTGCCGGGACAGCATACTGGCCGCCCCGCTCGTGCTCGATCTGGTTCTGTTTCTGGATCTCGCCCGGAGAGCTGGAATGCACGGAATACAGGAGTGGCTGTCTTTCTATTTCAAGAGCCCGCTGACGGCGCCCGGATTGTACCCGGAGCACGATCTGTTTATTCAATTGATGAAGTTGAAGAACACGCTCAGGCACCTCCGCGGAGAAGAGCAGATCACACATCTTGGGTTGGAATACTACGAATAACCGGGAGAGGCCCGGCAACGGCGGGTGCTTCGGCGAAAGTGGATCGACCACTCTGGTGGGTTCCGCCGGATCGCACGGAACATACGGATCGTTTGGACGAGACATTCGGAATCGATCGATTCGAGCCTGAATCAGGAAAGGAGAAGAAATGTCGAAAAAGTGGGTGTACAAATTCGAGGAGGTCGCGGAGGCGGAACGGGCATGCTCCGGAGACTGGGAGCTCGTTCGAGGCCTACTGGGCGGAAAGGGCGCCAACCTGGCTGAAATGGTCCGAATCGGCGTCCCGGTGCCCCCGGGGTTTACCGTCACGACCGAAGCCTGCCTGGCGTACGCCAACGCCGGAAATCAGCTCCCCGAAGAAGTGTGGGAGCAGGAGCTGGAGGCGATGAAGAAGGTCGAGGAGAAGACCGGCAAGCAGTTCGGAGACCCTTCGAATCCGCTTCTGGTCTCGTGCCGTTCGGGCGCCAAGTTTTCCATGCCAGGAATGATGGACACCGTGCTGAATCTCGGTCTCAACGATGAAACCGCCCGAGGCATGATTGAACTGATACAGGACGAGCGCTTCGTCTACGACTCCTACCGCCGGCTCGTGCAGATGTTTGGAAGCGTGGTGCTGGGGCTGGACGACGAGCTGTTCGAAGACGCCATTTACGAGTTGAAGCAGTCCAGGGGGATCAAGGACGACACGGAGTTGACGGCTCAGGACTGGAAGGGGTTGACGGAAAAGTTTCAGAGCATTGTGGGACGCGAAAAGGGATTCCCCTTTCCCCAGGATCCGTACGAACAACTGAAGTTGGCCACTGAGGCGGTTTTTAAGAGTTGGCACGGGAAGCGCGCGGTCGATTACCGAAACGCCGCTCGCATTTCGCACGACCTGGGAACGGCCGTCAACATCGTCACGATGGTGTTCGGAAACATGGGCGACGACTCCGGAACCGGCGTGGCCTTCACCCGAAACCCCGCCAGCGGCGCCAGAGAGCTTTATGGAGATTATTTGCTGAACGCGCAGGGAGAGGACGTGGTGGCCGGAATCCGCAATACGAAGCCGATTCGCGAACTGGCCAAGGATCTGCCGGAAGCCTACGCTCAATTCGTGGAGATCTGCGCAAAACTGGAACGTCACTACCGGGACATTCAGGATGTCGAGTTTACAATCGAGCGCGGAAAGCTGTGGATGCTGCAGACGCGAAGCGGCAAGCGCACGGCGAAAGCCGCAGTCACCGTGGCCGTCGATATGTGCGAGGAAGGGTTGATCAGTAGGGCCGAGGCAGTTCGGCGGATTGAACCGGGCCACGTAGACGCCTTGATGCATCCCGGTTTCGATCTGAAGGAAAAGGAGAAAGCCGCCGCCGATGGAGGACTGCTGGGGGCTGGAGTCAACGCCTCTCCGGGCGCCGCCGTCGGCGTGGCCGCTTTTGACGCCGATAGGGCCGAAGAATGGGGCAAGAGCGGCAAAGACGTCATCATGGTCCGCCCCTTCACCAAACCCGACGACGTTCACGGGATGCTGGCGGCGCGGGGAATTCTGACCAGTGAAGGAGGCGCGACCAGCCATGCCGCCGTAGTCGCGCGCCAGTTCGGAGTCCCCTGCATCGTGGGCGCAGACGAAATTCGAATCGACGTTAAGGGCCGAACCTTTAGCGCCAACGGTCGAACCGTCCGGGAAGGCGACTGGATCTCGATCGACGGAAACACCGGCGAAGTGTTCTCAGGCAAGATTCCCACAGTTGCGCCCAGATTTGAAGATCAGACCGAACTGATCCGGATTCTCAGCTGGGCCGATGAGTTCCGACGCCTGCAGGTCTGGGCCAACGCCGATTATCCGAATGACGCGGAGCGTGCGCGCACCTTTGGCGCTCAGGGGATCGGTCTGTGCCGCACCGAGCACATGTTTTTCGAGGAGGAACGCCTGCCGATCGTGCGCCGGATGATTCTGGCGGGCGACTCGAAGGAGAGGGATCAGGCGCTGTCGCAACTGCTGCCCCTGCAGCGGAGCGATTTCGAAGGGATCTTTCGGGCGATGGACGGCTTGCCCGTCATCATCCGCCTGATCGACCCCCCCCTGCATGAATTCATGCCTGATGAAGAGAAGCTTCTGGAGGAGGTCCTGACGCTGCGCATGCAGGGAAATCATGAGGGCCTGAGGGAAAAGGAGAATCTGCTGAACACCATCCGCAGCATGCACGAGAGCAACCCGATGATGGGCATGCGCGGCGTCCGCCTGAGCATCATGATGCCAGGACTGGTCAAAATGCAGGTGCGCGCCATCTTTGAAGCCGCCTGCAATCAAGCCAAGAAAGGCGTCTCAGTGCTGCCCGAGATCATGATCCCGTTGGTCGGCCACGTCAACGAACTGAGCGTTATCCAGCCGGAGCTGGAAGAGGTGGGCCGATCCGTGATGTCGGAAAAGGGAATTAAAGTGGAATACAAGTTCGGCACCATGATCGAAATACCGCGGGCTGCGCTCACTGCTGGGGAGGTCGCGGGCGTGGCTCAGTTTTTCTCATTCGGCACCAACGATCTGACCCAGATGACCTTTGGATTCTCCAGAGACGACGCGGAGGGGCGATTCCTGTTGGATTATGTCGAGAAAGGGATCCTGCCGGAGAATCCATTTCAGACGATCGATCAAAACGGCGTCGGGCGCCTCATGGAGCTGGCCGTCAAGGAGGGCCGCAGCACCCGCGACGATCTGGAAGTCGGAATCTGCGGAGAGCACGGAGGAGATCCGGAGTCGATCGCGTTCTGCCATCGCCTGAATCTCAATTACGTGAGCTGCTCGCCTTTTCGCGTGCCGGTAGCCCGCCTGGCGGCCGCTCAGGCCGCACTGGAACGGGAGTAGCGTCGGATGTCGGAGCGACGGGCCCAGCCCCCCGGGGCCCGTTGACGGCGCGCCAGGAATCAACGCGCCCGAAGCGGCCGCGTGGCTCCGACAATTGCGCGGGCTCTCTCCTTGGAGGCATGGCGGCCTGTTTCGCGTTCCGGGCTCTTTTCAAGGGCCTTTCGGGTCCTGAGCTATGGGACCACCGGATGACGGAGCTGGAAGATTCCTTCGCCCCGGTCCCATTTATTTCTTCGACTTGTCTTTTTCCGTTTCGCGGCCGAGCTGTTTCAGCTGGCGGCGCAGCTCCTTTACTTCCGAAAACAGATCCGGAAGTCGGTGCATCAGAATGTAGTTTCTCTTCCAGAGGCCGCTGTCCATTTCAGGGCTTCCCGAGATCCGGCGGCCCGGCTCGATCGAACGCCCCACTCCGGACTGAGCGGTCACGACCACCCGATCTCCAATGCTCAAATGACCGGCGACGCCCACCTGACCGCCCAGCATGACGTGATTTCCGACTTTGGTACTGCCGGCCAGCCCGACCTGCGCCGCAAGAACCGAGTGCCGACCCACCCGCGATCCATGGCCGATCTGGACTAGATTGTCGATTTTGGCGCCCGCCTGAATGCGCGTCTCTCCCACGGTCGAGCGGTCGATGCAGGCGTTAGCGCCGACTTCCACGTCGTCTTCCAGCACCACGATTCCGGACTGCACGATTTTGTAGTAGCTTCCGTCCTCGCGCGGCGCGAAGCCGAAGCCATCGGACCCGATCACCGCGTTGTTTTGAAGGATCACCCGGTTTCCGATCCGACAATATTCCCGGACGCTGGCGTTGGCATGAGCGACGAAGTCATCGCCGACTTCGACAAACGGATAGAGGGTCACTCCGGGATGAAGAACGGCGTTGTCGCCGATTGCGACGTGGTGAGCGACGGTCGCTTGGGCGCCGATGGAGCAGTTCCGGCCCAGTCGAGCCGAGTCAGCCACCCATGCGGTCGGGTGAATTCCGGGAACAGGCGCCGGCGGGAAGTAAAAGATCTCTATGGCTCGGGCGAAGGCAAGATAGGGATTGGGGGAAATCAGCGTAGGAACGTCCGGAGCGCTGACATCCTCGCCTACGATGACGGCGGCGGCTCGGGTCTCCCGGAGCTTGCGGACGTATTTCGGATTCGAAAGGAACGTCAGATCCTGCGGTCCGGCCTCCTCCAATCCCGCCACCCCAGCGATTTCGACGTTTCCACGCCCTTCCATGCGGCAATTCAGCCTTTTCGCGACCTCGGATAACTTCATCGGCCTTCTATTCTATGACGAGAAAAGGGCAAGGGCGATGCCGTCCGCCTGATCCGGGTGACGGGCGACGTCCGAGCAGAGGGGAAGTGGGGCCTCCAAGCGCCTCTCGCAACCGGTCTTTGGCTTCCGCATTCGATTGTTCAGCCGCGGATGGTACCGTGATTACTTGCAACCCGAGACCCGTGGAAGGGACATGTCAAAAAGTGCAGGCGCCGCGCTGGCCGCGGGCAAAATCAGCGTCGCGGTGTTTCTCAGCCGCATCCTCGGCCTCGTTCGCGATCAGGTCTTTGCCAGACTCTTCGGGGCTTCGTTTTATATGGACGCATGGCTCGTGGCCTTCCGGGTTCCGGGCATGTTGCGCGACCTTTTTGCGGAAGGGGCGCTGAGCTCGGCCTTCGTGCCGACATTTACCGAAACCCTTGAAAAGGGAGGCCGGCGGGCGGCCTTTCAGCTCGCCAACCTGGTTTTGTCCTCCCTGATGGTCGTGCTGGGCGCCTTTTCGATCGTTCTGTTCTTTTTTCCGGACGTCTTTGTGACGCTTCTGGCGGCCGGATTTCATGAAGTCCCGGGAAAAGTGGAAGTCACCTCCAACCTGGTCCGGATTCTCGCTCCGTTCCTCTTGCTGATCGCGTTGGCTTCCACCGCCATGGGGGTGCTGAACGCCCTGAATCACTTTTTTCTCCCTGCGCTGGCGCCGGCCCTTTTCAACATCCTCGTGATCCTGGCGGGGCTATTTCTGGCGCCCCGCTTCGAGGAGGCCGATCTGTTTCCAATCTACGCAATGGGAGCGGGAGCTCTGGCGGGGGGAATGATGCAGTTGGCGGTGCAGATCCCGCTGCTTCGCCGGGAAGGATTTCGATTTCGCTTTCGCATCGACTGGCGCGACCCTGGAATTCGCAGGATCGCGCGCTTGATCGGTCCGGCGATCGTGGGAGTCGGCGCGGTGCAGATCAACGTGCTGGTCAATACGCAACTAGCGTCCTTCCTGCAGGAAAACGGGCCGGTGTCGTGGCTCGGCTACTCATTTCGCATCATCTATCTGCCCATCGGCCTCTTCGGCGTCGCCGTCGGAGTCGTCAATCTCAAGGAGGTCTCCGTGCACGTCTCCCGCCAGAGTTGGGAAGAGGTGCGGGAAACAGTGGCCAATTCGCTGAAGCTCATCTCGTTTCTGGCCATTCCCTCAACAGCCGGACTGATCGTCCTGGCCGTCCCGACCGTCCGCGCGCTCTTTGAGCGTGGAGACTTCACTCCGGACGACACCCTCTTTACGGCGCATGCGCTGATGCTTTACGCGCTGGGTCTGTACGCCTACAGCTGCATCAAGGTGTATGTGCCGACTTTCTACGCCCTCGGCGACACGCGGACACCGGTCAGGATCAGCCTGCTGTCGGTTCTGGTAAATCTGCTCGCCAACGTCACCCTGATTCTGATCCTTCCCGGCGGCTTCAAGTACCTCGGCCTGGCTCTCGGGACCGCTCTTTCCGTAACGGTCAACAGCGCCTTGATGGCCTATCAGTTTCAAAAGCGGCTCGGCTCCCTCGAAAAGTATCAAGTCGCCAGAATGCAATGGAAGGCAGCGGGGGCGTCCCTGGTCATGGGCGGCGTCGTCTGGGCGACGCTGATCGGGCTTGAATCGACTCTTCCCGGTGGAAGCCTCCACGCGCAGCTGATCAGGCTCTTTCTCTGCATCGGGGTCGGCGTCGCCGTTTACACTGGGCTGTGCCTGCTTTTGAGAGTGAGGGAAGTGCGCCTGCTGCTTTTCTGGAACAGGAGCTGAATGGAACAGAGGGCGTACCAGAGTTATCTGAACTATCTGAGAGTCGAAAAGGGACTGGCCGTCAACACGGTGAAAGCCTACGGGGCCGATGTCGGAGAGTTTTTGAGGTTCCTGCAAGACGCCGGCCTGGGCCTGAGCGACGTCACGCGGCAAACGCTGCGGAATTTCATCCAGCGCCTGTACGAACGCCTGTCTCCTCGTTCCGTTCATCGCAAAATCGTCGGACTCCGATCGTTTTTCCAGTTCCTGCTCCGAGACGGGTATTTGCAGATCGACCCGACTGAAACGCTGGAAGCTCCAAAAACCTGGCGAAGCCTGCCGGTCTATTTAACCGAGGAAGAAGTGGAAAGTCTGTTGGGCCGGCCCGACCTCGACTCCCGCAAGGGCCTTAGAGACCGCGCCATGCTGGAAGTCCTGTACGCTACCGGGATTCGCGTCAGCGAACTGGTCAGGTTGAGGTCGCGCGAGGCCCGACTGGACCTGGGGCTGGTGCGCGTGGCGGGGAAAGGAGGACGCGAGCGGATGGTCCCCATGGGCGATTCGGCCGCCCATTTCGTCGAGCGCTACGTGAAGGAATCCTATCCGGATTACGCCCGGCGACGGAGATCCACCGATTTCCTCTTCCTCAGCCAGAAAGGCGGCCCCATGACGCGTCAGAATTTCTGGCGCATCGTCCGGGACTACGGCGCCCAGGTCGGTATTGCCGACAAACTCAGCCCCCATGTTCTCCGGCACAGCTTCGCCACGCATCTTCTGGAGCACGGCGCCGACCTGCGGTCGGTTCAGTTGATGCTGGGTCATGCCGATATCTCGACCACCCAGATCTACACGCACGTCAGCCGGGAAAGACTGCGAAAGGCGTACGATCGCTTTCATCCCAGATCCGAGCCGACTGACTGAGGGAATCGCGCCGTCGCCCGCGGAAGTCGGAACCGATGCTCCCAATTCCAGTCGATTCCGTGCGATTTCGCGATTGCGGACCCGACCCAGCCTCTTCGGATCCGCCCCGAATATCCCCTTCGCTCCTTAGATGCTGTAAAATTCTGTTTTTCTAGGCCGCATTTCTCACGCGGCTTCGTGGCGAGGCGCCGGAGAGCGGCGCCGCAGCAGGAGGCGTGTGAGAAATGCGGGCTAGTGTCCTGAGTCAGAAGTTCGTCGCAATACAAAGGGTGGCGAGGCGCCCGGCCGACATGGCGCGAGGACCGCGCATATCGGGAATATGTGCGCGACGAGCAACGCAGTCGGCCGGGATGCATCGTCGGCCGACTGTCGACGAACTTCTGACTCAGGACACTAGTTACGTCTCCATGCAGGAAAAGATCGAGCCGAGAATCCTTCGGGCGAGATTCCGAGCCGGAAGCTCCAGATCGGCCGGCTCCGGCAAAGCGCTCTCCAGAGACTTTGGATCGACGTCCGGG
>DATKAT010000146.1:0-4149 GCA_035514675.1 Acidobacteriota bacterium
CCAGCCGTTGCAGGGCCTCGTTCATCGAATCAATCCTTCAGCTCCACCTCGACGACATGAACGGGGGCGGCGGACTGATTCACGATGCTGTGAGTGACTCCCGCTTCCCGCCAGCCGGCGTCTCCGGCCTGAAATTCCACCACTTCGATTTCGCCGCCCTCGTGAAACTCCAGCGTCCCCGGCTTGACGATGACTCCCACATGCGGAAGGTCATGAGTGTGTTCCGGATGATGCACCCCTGGTTCCAGAATGACACTGCGCACCCTGACCCGCTCGTTTTCAAAGAGGATGTCGCTTGATTCGCCCGAGCGGGAATGAAGCGCTCCAAATCCGATCGAAAGAGCGACGGCGATGGCGACCAGACCAATTTGCCTTTTCATAATGATGCTCCTTTTTATCCTTCCGAATTATGCTTCCGGTGAGGGCTCTCGGACGAACCAGCGCGATAATCCGTAGCCGCTGACCTGTTGAACCACATGATAAACCACGACCGGCAATCCGGCGATTCCCTCGAAAAACATCAAACCGACCAGCAGCCCGACCGTCAGAGTCTTCTGGGAAGCGGCGAACATGATGGCGATTCTCTCGGGACGGGGGAAGCGCAGAAGGCTTGCTCCCGCGTAGCTGCAGGCGGAGGCGAGCAGGTTCAGCGCCGCGGTCGACGCCGTCATACCGATCATCAGCGGCAGAGTCAGAATCGCCGCGCTTTCACCGACGGCCGTCAGCACCAGAAGGAGGATGACTCCATGCCCGACGCTGAAAAATCGGCGCTCCAGACTGTCCATGGGGCCCGCGAGCGCCCGCACCCCCTGCGCGGCGAGAAGCGGCAGCAGGACTACTTTCAGCAACTGCAAAAGCAATGCGGTCGAGGAGATTGCCAGTTGACGGCCTACCGAAAGTTCCAGGATAAAGGGGAGGAGCAGGACCCCGATCACGGTCGAAGCGATCACCAGAATGACCGAAAGCGTGTCGTCGCCGCCCGACATTCGAGTCCAGATGACCGAAGACGCGACCGTCGTCGGAACGGCGGAAAGGATCATCATCCCTACGATCAGGACGGGCTGGTCGGCGTAGACCCAGGAGGCGAGGAGATAGGCCAACACCGGCATCAGGCCAAAGCTGAGGAACAGCGTCAAAGCGATGGCCTGTGGCTTTTGAACTGCCGCCAGGAACGCCCGTGGAGGCCTCCCCAGCCCGACCAGGAACATGACGAGGGCCACCAGCCAGGGAACCAGCGGCTTGAAACCAAGAGCGAAGGTCGGAAACGCCAGCCCCAGGATGCAGACCGCTCCCAGGGCGATCAGAAACCACTGCTTCTTCAGGCTTTCCATTCAGGAATTGCGACGATAAACGGTCGCATAGATGTTGCGGAAAGGCGTTACGCAGTAGTTTTCAACCAGCTCTTTGCTGGATTGCGGGTGGGAGGTCAGCTTGTCGATCAACTCGGGGTTCAACCGAAACGACAGGCGCATGATGTCGGCTTTTCCCTCCCTCATTTCGACCTGAAAAGCTTCGCGAAAGTTCGTCCCCAGCTGAAAGATCTCGTGGTAGGAATGACTGCGCAATTCGTAGGGCGTGGGCACCAGCTCACGGCCGGTCTTGCGATAGTGGGCCGTGAGCCGCGATCGAAACTCCTCGTAGTCGAAGTTTTCAACCTTGTTGTTGACGCTGACTTCAATCAGGAAGTCGTTTCCCTCAAAGACGGTCCTCAGGCCGTAAGTGAAATCGAGATTGTCTTTGCTGAACTTGATCCGATGGCCGTTCTTGTCGTGGAAGCGTTTCAGCTCTACAGCATCGTCCGCCTCTCCCCCATCGACCAAGTCATCCTTGGTAACATAAAAGGAGGCGACTTTTTCGTACCACTCGTCGATGATTTTTTTTATGACTTCGTCGAACGTCCTCTGGACCTCTTCTGTGTCGAGCATAAGCGTGTCGAGGAGGGACATTTTATCAGTTTTTCGATGCGTGTAAACTTCCAATCTCCGCATGGCGGCGCGTGCAGCCTGGAATCCGGCTCGGCGGCAGGCCGGGTCGCCGAAGCTCGCAAGGCGTCGGCATGGAGACGCGACCGCTTCACGCGGGCCCGGGCCGCTGCAGGGCGCTTTCTGTCGAGCCTTCTGTTGCTTGCTTTGTGCGCCTGCGGAGGAATTCCCCGGATCCAGAAATTGCCGGTTCCCAGAGAACAGCAACTGGAGGCGTTTCAGTTGATGCACGAAGGCGACCAGCTGTTGCGAGAAGGCAAAGACCATCTGGCCATGCTGAAATACCTGGAGGCCAGCCAGGCCAATCCATATCATGAGGCTATCTTCAATAAGCTGGGAATCGCCTATTCCCGCCTGCAAATGTTTTCGCAGGCGGAGAATGCGGTCAATCGGTCGATCGGACTGAATCGAAGCTATCCGTATGCCCACAACACCAGAGGAATCGTCGAGTTGTCGAAATCAAACTACAGGGGCGCCGCCAGATTCTTTAGTCGGGCAATCGAATTGAAGCCGACGGTCGCGAACTTCTACTTGAACCTTGGGTACTCGCTCGTTCAGGATGGAAAATTTGAAGAAGGGCTGGCGGCGTACCAGAAAGGCCTTGATCTGCAGCCGGAAGTCCTCGAGCAGGCCGCCTTCATCGAGATCTCTCACGCCGTGAACACCGAGAAGGACTTCCGGCCGCGGCGACTGTTCGATATGGCCCGACTTTTTGCGCGTCTGGGCCAGCTTGAGCGATGTATCGAGTACCTGGGGCGAGCGATTTCCGCAGGATTTACAGACATCGAAAGCATCTATCGAGAAGAAGACTTTCGACAGGTCCGCGATACCGAAGAGTTTGAAAGGTTCATGACCCAAGCGGGCCTGACCGACTGATGCGACTACAGGATTCACCAATGACGACAATCGACAAGAGCAGCGTGTTGAATCGGGTGGGGGACGCGACTTGGGAGCTTCCGATCTCGTTTCGGCCGGGGATGCTCGTACCCGCCAGGATTTTCGGAACCCCCGAACTGATTCAAGAAATGGACGACGCAGTGTTCGAACAGGTCAGCAACGTCGCCACGCTGCCGGGGATTCAAAGGCATGCCTACTGCATGCCTGATGGTCATTTCGGATACGGTTTTCCGATCGGCGGCGTGGCCGCCATGGATCCCGAGCAGGGAGGCGTCATCTCTCCGGGCGGGATCGGTTTCGACATCAATTGCGGAATGAGGTTGATCCGCACCAATCTGACGGAGGAACAAGTGCGGCCTCGCATAAAAGAACTGGTCGACGGGATGGCTGACTCAGTTCCGGCGGGGGTGGGCAGCAGCGGAGCGCTGAAGATCTCCAAAGAGCAGTTTGGAGAACTGATCGAAGAAGGCGCTCGATGGTGCGTTGGGCATGGCTACGGATGGCAAGAGGATCTGGAGCTGACCGAGGAGTCCGGCTGCATCTCCGGCGCTGATGCGTCCAAGGTCAGCGAAAAGGCCGTCAGTCGAGGCTTTAACCAGGTCGGGACGCTGGGCTCCGGAAATCATTATTTGGAGATCCAGGTGGTCAGACCCGAACACGTGGTTGATCGAAAGCTGGCGCACGCCTTCGGCCTGACCCTGCCAAACCAGGTAGTCGTCATGTTTCATTGCGGCAGTCGGGGCTTCGGCCACCAGGTGGCGACCGATTACCTGCAGCTTTTCCTGAAGGTCATGAAGCCTAAGTATGGAATCGATGTGAGGGATCGCGAACTAGCCTGCGCTCCCCTGAATTCGCCGGAGGGTGGGGACTACTTCCAGGCGATGAAGTGCGGCGTCAATATGTCCTTTGCCAATCGGCAGGTCATTCTGCACCACGTGCGGAAGGTTTTCGAGAGGGTTTTCGAGCGTTCCGCCGAAGACCTCGACATGCACATGATTTACGACGTTTCCCACAATGCGGCCAAGCTGGAGGAACATGACGACAACGGTCGGAAAAAGACCTTCCTGGTGCACCGAAAGGGCGCCACGCGGGCCTTTGCGCCGGGCATGACGGATCTGCCGGCTCGCTACCGAAACATCGGTCAGCCGGTCATCATCGGGGGGAGCATGGAGACCGGTTCGTATCTTTTGGTAGGCACCGAAACCGGACGAAACGCTTTTTTCAGCACGGCTCACGGCAGCGGGCGGAGAATGAGCCGAACCAAGGCCCG
>DATKAT010000147.1:0-2684 GCA_035514675.1 Acidobacteriota bacterium
CGCGTGCAACATCCGGGCTAGGACAGGACGCCAGCATGATATGATCCTTGGGATGAAATCCACAAGATTCAGCGCCCCTGCGCCCGCGCTTCCGACGCTTCTGTGCATGATCCTCCTGGGAATGATTCCGGGTGAATTCGCACAGGCTTCCAAGGCCCGTTTCGTCGATTTCCAGAGCGGGGACCGGCGGACTTCCGATCACCTGAAGGGAAAAATCACCGTATTAAACTTCTGGGCGACCTGGTGCGCCCCGTGCGTCGAAGAGATGCCTTTGCTGGTCGCCATTCAGGATGCCTATCGGGACCGCGGCGTCCAGGTAGTGGCCGTATCCGTCGATGAGGAGAACACCCGCAAAAGAATTCCGGAATTCATCGAGCGATTTGAAATGAATTTTCCTGTCTGGATCGAAGGCACGATCCGTGACATGGCCTCCTTCGAACTCCCCGGCGTGGTCCCCTCCACCGTCGTCCTGGACCAGGAGGGTAGGTTGGTGGGACGAATCGTCGGAAAATTTCAGCCGGGCGAAATCGAGACCTATCTGGACTGGCTTTTGGCCAGGCCTCCCGAGCTGATCGAAAATCTGGATGCGCCGGACGGGGAAGCGTCCGGCCGCAACGGCGGCTATGGTCGAGAACCCGATTGCGAGGATTACGACGATCACCACCACGGCGAGGAGCACCGACACCTGTCCGTTGGATTGGAAAGCGCCTCTTCGGTTCCCAGTTGACCGCTTTGACCCGGAGAAGGCCGCGCGGTCAGCGGGGCGGATCATCAACGCGGCGAACGCTGGACGGTCAGCAGTCGATGGGTAGCCAACCAGATCGATCGGGCGACCGTCCGCCTGACCGCCACCTATTCATTCCTTCCCGGGTTTTCCGCCGGAATCGAATACAACCCAACGGCGGAGTCCGTCAGCCCGCTGCTAAATCTCCTTTTGCTACCCGAAGGCTTGCGCCGGCCGGCAGTCATGCTCGGAACCAGCTCGGATCGCATCGGCACGCCATCGGGCCAGTCATTCTTCGTCACCGCCGCCAAGAGCCTGAAAGGCGAGGTTCGACTGCCTGTCGCTCCTTACTTCGGCGTCGCCTACGGCACATATGAAGACCGCCTGCGCTGGATCGGCGGAGTCAACGTCGGCTTTACAGAGCAATTCAGCTCGATGCTGATCTTTGATGGGGTCAACCTGCACCCGACATTTTCGATTGCCGCAGACCGGCACCACTTGACGCTGCTTCTGATCGGCGGGAAAGATCCCGGCGTCAGCTATAGTGTGGTTTTCTAATCGCCGGGAGGGGCAGCCGGCGGAAACTTTGCAGAGCATGCTGGACTCGGCGGCGCAAACTGTGTTACACTCATTCTACTTGCTTCAGAAATCGGATCTTGCTGAAGTCAGTCAGTGTGTATAGGAGTCAAGATCCGGAGAAATCGGTTCTCACCTCGTAAGGCATTCTGAAGAAACCGCGAAGATCTCTTCCAGCTTCCTTCTGAAAACGACTTTCCGGGCCGAACCATAACTAAGTTTTTTATAAGGACCAAGTATGAACACCAGTAAACTGTATGTGGGGGGGCTCCCCTACTCCGTCTCCGAGGGACAACTCGAAGAATTGTTTTCGCAACATGGAACCGTGGAAAGCGCACGGGTCATCACCGATCGCATGACCGGCCGTTCGCGCGGCTTCGGTTTCGTGGAAATGAGCTCGCAGGAAGAGGCCGAAAAGGCCATCGGCGAACTCAATGGAACGCAACTCGAGGGTCGCACCCTGACCGTCAACGAAGCCAAGCCCAAGAGCGATTCCGGCGCCGGACGCAAAGTCCGGGACCGCTGGTAGACGGGCGGACGCAAAAGGATGGGCCGACCGGATAGCGGCCGGACCCCATCTTTCAAATTCAGGCCAACTGTACGCCGGAACGGCGATTCCTGTGGGATCTCCGTGCCGGCGTACCGGCCGTTTATGTAAGGTTGACCGCTTTCCTTACCTAATTGGAATCGGTTTCCTCAGTCGCCTGCCAGCTCAGGTCGGAGCGGTACCGAACGATCGATCGTTCCATGCCGTTAACGAATCCACCCAATTTCTGGATTAATTTTCGGGATCCTTCCGGCCCCAGAACTTTCAAAAAGGGCGGCCCCTCATCGATCTGGGCGAAATCATCGCGCAGAACGAGCAAGACGAACTCATTCCCGCTGCCACCGAAAACAGTCTCAAAAACCCAGAAACCCTTGACGCCGGCCTTCTCCATGACCGGCCGCACTTCCGACTTCAACAGGTTTTCAAACTCCGTAGTTTTTCCTGGCATCACGCTGACTGAATTGACGACGGCCAGATTCGGGGGCCCGTCCATTTCTCCCTCGTAGCTGAGGTCTCGGCGAAACTGAATGGCGCTGTTGCGAGAGCTGACCACGAACTCTCTGAACTCTTGAAGCAGATTCCGCGCCTGTTCCTCGCCCAGCGACCTTACTGCTGGATGCGGCTGATCGTACTGTGCGAAGTTCGCTATCGGAGTCGCAAAAACGAACTCGAATGAGTTCCCGAAAACCGCCGTCTGCCACACATTACGGGACGGAATGCCCGCAGCCTTTAACGCCGGCATCACCTCGTTACGCTGAAACTCAATCCATTCGGTGAGTCTTTCCGGCCTGACCTGCACGACGGTCAGATGGGTCCACGGGCTTTCACCCTCGGTCG
>DATKAT010000148.1:0-15228 GCA_035514675.1 Acidobacteriota bacterium
GCGGCCGTCGGCATAGTGGTGATCACATGCGGGGTGATGAAGATGACCAGTTCGGATCTTCGATCGTTCCGCGTCGTCTGACCGAACACCGCGCCCAGGATGGGGATGTCCCCGAGGAGGGGCACCCTGCTTTTCCCCAGACTATGCTGATCGCTGATCAGGCCGCCCAGCGCCACCGTTTGACCGTCGCGCACGATCAGGGTGGTCTGAACGAAGTTGCGACTGATGGTCGGCGTCAGCGAAGTGGCTCCTGATGCCACGGAGCTGACCTCGACGGCCAGATCCAGATTCACGATCCCGCTGGCGCTGATCCTGGGGACAAACAGCAGGGTGGTGCCGGTGGGCCGGAATTGGACTGAATTGATGAAGCTCAGGTCTGAGGACCGAAGCGGATCTCCGAAGGAGGCGGTGGTAACGGGCACTTCGGCACCGACATTGATGCTGGCCGGCGTTCCGTCCATGGCCAGCAGGCGCGGGGACTCGATGATCTCCACCTTGGTTTCCGCCCGCAGAGCGTTCAGGATTCCCTGCAATTCTCTTTCGTCGCCGAGCACCGCCCGAGAAATGATCGTCAGTTGTCCGCTGGAGGCGATCCTGCCGGTGGTAGCCGGAAGGCCGCCCGAGCCCGTAGTTCCATTGCCGTTTCCATCGCCCGGCACACCGGAGCCTCGCCTTTGCAGAAACGCCGACACCCCGAAGCTGAGTTCGTCCCGCAGTTCGACGGAAAAGATCCGCGCCTCGATCAAGACCTGGCGTGGGAGGGTGTCCAACTGCCGCACGGTTTCGAGGAGGAACTGGATGTCGGCTTCGGTCCCTTGAATGATCAGCGAGTTGTTGAACTCATTGACGACGATCTTGACATTGCCGGCGACCACCGAGCGGATTTCCGACCGGGTGGCGTTGGACAGACTGGGTCCAATTGCGGCGCTTCCGAAAGGGCTGGCGCCCCCGAATCCGCTCCGGCCGCCTCGCCCGAATCCGCCGAGGCCGCCTTGCCCGTCAAGAGTCGATCCCGGAACGAATCCCGCCTGCTGCGTTGGCATCCGCTGTTGCTGCTGGAGGCGGGAGACGGGTCCGTTCCCATCAGGGTCGACCGGACCCGAAGGGAGCCCGGAGCCGTCCTGGTACAGCTCCGAGAGGATTTGCGCGATCTGGACCGCCGTATTGTTCTCCACCTGGTAGACGTAGGTTTTGACGTTGGAGGTCGTCGACGGCGCGTCCAATCTAGCGATCCAGCGCTGCACCTCATCAAAGACCGCCGCCGCGCGCGTCACTATCAGCAGGCTGTTCAACCGCTCGATGGCAACGATTCGCACTCCCGCTGCCGTATCCCCGGGCGCGAAGATCTTTCCCAGGTCTTCGGCGATGTCGCTGGCATTGTTGAAGCGAATCGGAATCAGCTCGATCGCATTCATGTCGAAATACCGGGTGTCGAGGATTTCGACCAGCTTCAGCACCTGCTGGATGTTCCTTCTGAAGTCAGTGATGATCAGCGTGTTGGCGGGCTGAAAATCGACGACGGTTGCGCCGCCCGATACGAAGGCCTGGGCCATGGTCAGCATGTCGGAGGACGGAATATGATGCAGCGGGATGATGTAGGTGATGACGCCCTGCTCTCCTTCGATCTCCTGAATCGCCTGTTCCCGCTCGAAGGCGATCTGCCGATTGCGGGCTTCGATCCGGGATTCCTGCTCCGGTTCCTGTTCCGGCTCCGCTTCCGCTTCCGGCGGCGGGGACGGCTCGCCTTCTTGAACCGGCGGCTCCAGAGGAGGCTGTCCTTCTTGATGCGGCGACTCCATGCCCTTCGATCGCTCCTCGGGCTTGACCAGCACGGAGTGCGGAGTGGCCGGGCTCTGTCCCATCGGAACGATTACGTAAAAGTCGTCCTGGCGAATGATGGCGTTGCCATTCATCTTCAGCAGTTGTTCCAGCACGCCGAACAGCTTGTCCCTTGGAATTTCACCGCTGGTATAGATGTTGACGGTTCCTGAGACCTGCGGATCGATCACATAAGAGTAACCCAGCTCCCGCATGATGGTGCTGATGACGGTTTCGATGGGTGCGTCCCTGAAAATCAAGGCGCTGCCGCGAGCGGAGTCCGTACGGGCCACTCTCACGGAGGAATCCGCTCCTGGGGAGCGAGCGGGCGACGGAGTCTGGGCGGTCCCCCTGGTGACGGTCACATCGCCTCCGGGAGAAGTTCTGGAGTCAGCCGGCCGAGCCGTAGGCGAAGGCGCGGGAATCTGGGGAAGGCCCCCCGGCAGATTTTCCGAGGGAGCTTTACCCGGTTGGCCTACAACGCCCGGCTGAGGAGGAGGGCCTTCCTTTTTGGTCGTCGCCTCCTGAAAAAACGTCACGGTCCCGGCAGCCTGCGCGAAACAACCCAGCAAGAGTGTAAACAGGAGGAATTCAACAAGTTTTCTCATATTGACTGATCGCTTCTGGAGAATCGCTTCAGCGGCTTTTCCCCTGTTTTAATTATCCGGAGGTGTTGTTTCCGGTGGTCGCGGAGTGTTGCGGCGAGGGCCGACCACACCCGTTTGAGGAGGCTGTCCGGAGAGAATTTCGGACTCGGCGGCGGCCAGGGCTTCCCGGCGCTGCTGCAACGCCTGCAAGACGTTGGAGGTCGGCGTCGTCCCTTGTGCCGCGGCGGCCCGTTCGGCCCGACTAGTCGCAACCGCCGAAAGGCCGCGCTCTTCGGCGCCCCTGTCTCCATCTCCGGTCTCGACGGCCGCAGCGCTGCTTCCGATTCGGATGATGTTGACCGCCGATTGCGCACGCCCGGGAGCAGCCGCCGTCCGGGCTCTGGGCTCCGAGTCCAGCAGATCGATGATTTCGCGGTGGTCGTTCCACTGAAGCGTCAACGTGGTGTCTCCGATCTCGGCAACCTGGTATCCCTGTACGTTTTCGCCGAGACCCACCAGACGCGTCTCTCCTGCTCCGGTGGGATTGGAGAAGGTGGTCAGAAAGGCCCGTTGCTGGCCGCCGATGACGCTGATGCCGTGGAGTTGCGGCCGTTTGGGAAACTCGGGAGGCCTGGGGGCTTCGGCAACCTGAGGTTCCAGCGGCGCCAGTCCGCGCTCCGGCCTGAACAGGTTTCTTTCCCCAATAACCAGAAACTCCGGATAAGGAAGAATCGACTCCGCGCCGGCGACTTCAATGGGCGGCGCACCTTGGGCATCGGCGGCGCCCAGAATCCTCTCCAGCCCCTGTTCCTGTTCGAAGCTCGTCCACTGCGAGACCAACTGCCGCGCGCATAACACGACGGCAATCAGCAACAGTAGATTAAAAAGCAATACTTTTCTACGCTTCATCGGTTCGAATCCACAGATGCCCGCATCATTCGGAAAGTCGAATGTAGCCGGAGATATTCATTCGCGGCTGCATCCGAATCTGATCCCTCAGGCGAAAGGCGTTGATGTAAAAGTCTTCCACCAGCAGAAACTTCGGATGAGTGGCCACGGCATACAAGAAGTTATTAATATCGGGTATGTCGGCCTCCAGGTTGACCTGAAGCGACACCTTAACGTACGTGTCGCCGACATTTCTATCGGGAAGCGGATTGCTGCGCGCGATTTTGACTCCCGACTGATCGGCCAACCCCGTCACCATCTCCTGCAATTGAACCCGGGCGATGGTTCCGTCGCCGGCATCCAGCAGATGGGTCTGATACTGATCGAGAATCTGGTTGAGCTGTTCAAGCTGCCGGCTGTAAATCTCCCGGTTCTGCACGGCTTGAACGGACCTCTGCAGCCGCAGGACGCTTTGATTCATCTGTTCGTCGATGCTTTCCCGGGCCTCCAGGAACGGAAACATCCCGTAGACTACAGCCAGTATCCCCGCTACGACGGCGCCGCCGATCGCCAAGGTCCTTTTGTCTTTTTTGGAAAGTTTTCTCATTGCTTCTTTACTGACGCTGCGAAATTGAATCGCTGCATGTCGGGAACGCTTCGGTCGTTGGTGATCCAGTTGGGCTTGACGTTCTCAATGTGCGGACTTCGAACCAGAACCTGTAGAAGATTGGAAGCGGCCTGCGAATATCCCTGCATCTGGATCTGATCGTTCTGGACCTGAAAAGTCTGAAGGTATGTATCTTCCGGAATTCGCTCCGTCAAATCCTTCAGAATCAACAGGACCGTCTGGCGACCGGACAAAAGCTCCTGCAGCTCCTGCAGCTCGGCTTGTCGCTGCTGGACCTGACTGCGCAACTCCAGCACGGTTTGCACGTCCCCTTCCAGGCTTTGCACGTGTCGCTGAACTTCCTCCTGCAGGGACTGTTTCTGGATGTAATCGCGAGTCCCCATGGCGCCCAGCAGAAACAACAGGAGTCCGGCCAGGACGAACGAGGGCACCAGGCTGGGACGCTCTCGGATCACTCGCCTTTCGGAAGGGATCAGATTCAAGCCTTGGGACGGGCTCATCAGAAGGCCGGACACTGCCAGGCCGGCGGCGCCCATCGTTTGAGAGAGGGCCGCCCGGGTCACGCCCTTTTGCGCCCGCCGGACCTCGCTTTCCAGATCCGCCGCCTCGGGGAGTCTCTGCTGGATGGCGGCAAGGCACTCCTCTCCGGCGGGACCCGTCACGTATACGCGATCCAGTTCGTCGGCCCCCAGGTCCAGCCTCTGCACGAACTGCCCGAATTCATCCAGCAGCCTCTCGCCTCCGCCGTTCATCATCTCGGCAGGATACACTTCCGAGAAAATCCGCCCGCCCTCTTGCTGAAGGATGAATTCGACTCCATCCGGACGACAGTAGAAAATGGCCGCCGTCCCTTCGCGTCCGCCTTCCCTCTCGCGAAGGCGCAGCGAGTAGGCGATTCCGAGGCTTGCGTAGCGCACGGAGGCGGGAAAGAGACCGCACTCGCGAAACAGCTGCAGCGTCGGATCCATCACTTCCTGACGGACCATCACGATTTGAATTGACAGCGAACCTGCGTCCGGGTCTCTTTTCAGAAGTTGAAAGTCGAAAAAGGAGAGTTCATCTTCACTCGGCTCAAATCGCTCGACCTGAAACCGGACCACCTGCTCCAGATTCTCTTCGACCTCCAGCGGCAGCTCGACCTGACGGACGATGACCGCCTCCCTGGGCAGGCCGACAATGACGTTTTCCCTGTTGACGCCGCTTTCTTTTACGAATTCCTGAATGCGGCTCTTCAGTTCCGACGTGGGCAACTCTTGAAAGGAGTCGATGACCAGCTGACTTCCCAAGTGGAAGTTCTGAAAGCCCTTTTTCACGGTTGCCAGCGCCATTCGGCTCCCCTGAATCTCGATTCCCAGCGCGGAGTCCCAGTTGAAAATCATTACAGCTCCATGCTCCCTTCGTTCCAGTAGAGTACCGCATATCCCTTCCGGCCGACTCCATCGACGCGGATGACGGCCCGAATCCGACTCACCACCTCGGAGTCCTTCAGGCGCCCTTGGCTGATCATCGTGTACACATTGGAACGCAGAATCGAAAAGAAGTTCAAAGCCTCTCCCGAGATTCCGGGGACTCGCTTCGTGATTTCGCTCATGTCGGCGACCGGCATCTCTTCACGGATCGCCTCGATGGCGTAAGCGGTCGGGTAGTCCAGACCGGGAATCGCGGCCATCACCGCCGCCGGCGCCGAATTCACGTTGATCCGATTGATGTTTGAAAACGTCGTCACGTAGTGTTGAAGGCCATACAGTTGCACGGGATCCCCGGCGCTCGTGGTCGTCTTCTTTCCGTAATAGAACTCCGGAGTGACTCCCTTGACCAGCAGCAGTTCCTCGGGAACGTCAAAGAGGCCGTTTTTAGGGTAGTAAGGCGGATCCAGACTTTGGTAATAAGCGCTCTCGGCCCCGCCGGGAAGCGGAACGTCATCGGCGTCCCTCCAGTCCAGAATCGAATTCGTGATGCTCTCCGACTCCGCGCCGTCGATTCCGATCATCAGCAGCAGATTGAAGATCAGGAAGTCCGGAGCCAGATTGATATTCAGCTTTCCGGTTTCGTCGATCACTTCTACGGTTGCCTCACCCGCCGACAGGCTCAGATTCAAATTCCCTCTCACAACGTCCGGCACGGAATCGGACGTCAACTCAGCCTGGCTCTGGCTTTGAAAAAAAGCGCTCTGCGTTTGCAGAATTTCATAGATGGCATATTCGATCCCCGCTCTGGCCATGAAACGCGACTGTCTCTGCTCGACGACCACGCGGGCCGCGTCCACTTCCGTTCTGATGGAAGCCGCAAAGGACAGGGCAAGCAGGCTCAGGATGACCACCACCCAGAGCACCACGATCAGCACCGCCCCCCTTTGCCGTCTCACGTCAGTCAAGGATGATCTGCGATCTAAAAAGTTCAACATCTCGAGCACCCGCCTTTCCGGGCTTTCCGAGTCTCGGCTCCGCCAAGCGTCAGCGTCGCAACAGGTTGCGGATGGCGGATCCGTATTGGCTTCCTGAAAACGTCGCGTTGACCACGGCCGTCACGGTTCGATCGTTATAGTGGATTCGAACGGCCGAGGGCAGGCTCTGCGCCTCTTCGCCGTCCCAGTAACTCGTCCAGAAATAGCTCTCCGAAGCCGAATCGTAGCCGTAATATTCAAATTCGAGGCGTTCAATGCCCTCCACGATGGGAAGCGGCTTTCCGGCTGGAGTCGCCACCATCGCGCTGAAGCTCTCCAGTCCGGTGTATATCGACTCCATCGCGCCCAGATAGAAGTCTCCATATTCGTCTTGCGCCAGCCCGTAGCGTACGACGGTCAGGCCCGGCGTCTGATGTATCTGAAGGGGCGCCACGGTGATGAACGTAACGAAATCATTCTGACCGTAGAAAAGGGGGACCTGAGTCAGCGCCATCTGAGTCAACTGATCGGGCTCTCCCGCTTCCATGGAGGGAGGCCCCATGGACGGCCGCATGGGGAAAAGCGACCCGATCTGCCGCCGGACTTCGTCCAGAAGGACCCGCTCCCGAGCTTGCTTGTCGAGTCGTATCTGACTCATTTCATAGCTGTTTAGGGCCAGGCGCAGCGAAGAAAACACCACGACGGCCAGCATCGCCATAATGGTCAGAGAGATGATGACCTCCAGGAGAGTGAAGCCGCCGGATCGCACCTCACCGCTTCCGAATCCCTTCACTGTCTCGGACCTCCAAAGAGTCGGCGCAATGCGTCGGCGGGGCTTGCCGTCTCCTCAAATGGCTCATTGGAAACGGATTTCAGAGTCGCCGTACGAAACAGCTTCCCATGCGGGTCGTCGCGATAATGAACTTCCACCATCACGCTGAGCAATTGGATCCTCGTTTCGGCCTCCGGCAGTGGCAGGCGAGATTCGGTAGGAGGCTCCCACAAATCAACGACTGCGCGGAAAGTGAAATCCTCGTCCAGGTCGCCCGCCCAGTTGCGGGGGCCGTCGATCGATTCATCGCTGAGAATCTCGTTCATCAGATTTTCAGAGTGATTCATGGCCTGGTGGGCAAGTTCGATCTTTCGAACGTTGTTCAGACCCTGGCTGAACAACTGCACCGCCAAGCCGACGCTGACGCCCAGAATGGCAACGGCCACCACAACTTCCAGCAAGGTGAAGCCCCGAACACGCTTCATAAAACGCCTTTCACTTCCTCCGCCCGTCCAAAGCCTGTGATCGGATCGATCTGGACGCGAATTCTCGAGCCGGACTTGGTGCGCAACTGCAGCTCTCCGCCTGAGCTTCTTCCATTGGGGTAGAAGCTGACCACGACCGGAAACTTCGAGGAATCCCCCACAAACTCGACTTCATCCGGAAGCCGATAGACGCCCATCACCTCTCCATATTCATTGGTCAAGGAATAGCGAGCAGGCTCCCCGAGATGCGGCGACTGTTCAAACACCACACGGTGAACGCGATGCCCGCCGATCGATTCAGCCCGCACCTTCTTCAATCGGGTCACCAAATCGCGCCCGGCCGTCCGCAGCTCGATTCCCTTCATCCCTGTGCTGAAGGAGGGAAGGATCACGGCGCTGGCGCCCGCCAGCAGAATCAAGACGATGATGAATTCAAAAAGCGTGAATCCCCGGCTGTCACCAGGACGTGATATCGGCATTCTCGCCCTCGCCCCCTTCGATCCCGTCGGCGCCGTAACTGAACAGGTCGAAATCTCCAAACTGACCAGGAGATCGGTACTGGTAATCCCGCCCCCAGGGATCTTTGGGAAGTGAATTCCTGTCCAGGTAGGGGCCGCCCCAATTTTCGATCCCAGGATTGCGAATCAGCGCGTCCAGCCCCTCGGCCGAGCTCGGATAGCGGCCCACGTCGAATCGAAACAAACCGAGGGCGCCTTCCAGCTGGCTGATCTGCAGCTTGGCGATCTCTGACTTGCCCTGGCCGAGGCGTTCCATCACGCGCGGCCCGACCACGGTGGCCAGCAGGCCCAGAATCACCAGAACCACGATCAATTCGATCAGAGAAAAGCCTTTTTGCCGCATCACTCTGTTTTGCTTGTCCATATTTTTCAAACCTTCTTGCCTATTCGATTCGCCTGCGACCCTTCGGTTTCATCAAAGCCCCCGCTAAAGCGGCACGTCGTTGATGCTGAAAATCGAGTACAGCATGGACACGACCATGGCGCCGATGACAAGTCCCATGAACAGAATCATCAATGGCTCAAACATGGCGACCAGCCGTTTAATGGAATTTCGGATTTCCCGATCGTAGGTATCCGCTACCTGCAACAGCATGTCGTCCAGCCGCCCGGTTTCCTCTCCCACTTCCAGCAGATGCACGGCAAAGGGGGGGAAAGCGCGGGATTCGGCAACGGGCCGCGCCAGTCCGTCGCCTTTCTTGACCCCCTTTTTGATCTCGTCCAGAGCCGTTGCGATCACCTGATTGTTGACGATCTCCCGAACGATATTGATGGAGTGAATCAGCGGAACCGCGCTCTGCAGAAGGGTGCCGAGCGTTCGGCTGAAGCGACTGACCTCAAGCTTTCGAAACAATGGCCCCAGCATCGGAACTCGGAGCTTTCGTTCGTCCCACAAAAGACGCCCACTCTCGGTTTTCAACTGCCGGGCCACGAAATACCATCCCGCCAAGGCCAGGGCGACCAGGAGCCACCAGTAACCGGTCAAAACCGCGCTGGCCGCCAGCATGACCTGCATGGGAAGGGGAACGGGAGCGCCGGCGTTTTCAAAAATTGCGGCAAACTTGGGGATGACGAACGTCACCATCACAATAATCGAGGCGGCTCCGACCACTGTGAGAATGGCGGGGTAAATCAAAGCGGAAGTGAAATAGTTTCGCAGCTCCTCGGAGTTTTCCAGGTACTCGACCAAACGCTGAAGGATGGAGTTCAGCGAACCGCTCGCTTCTCCGGCCCGCACCATGTTGACATAAAGCTTGGGGAAAACGTGCGGATAGGCGGCCAGGCCCTCCGAAAGGGACTTTCCGGCTTTGATTTCCCGCAGAAGTTCGCCCACGATTTCGGCCAGGTAAGCGTTTTCCGTGAGTTTGGACAGAATGGTCAGGCTGCGATCCAGGGGAAGGCCAGCGTGAACCAGCGTCGCGAGTTCATGGGTGAAGACCAGGAGGTCTCGACGCGGCACCCGCTTGCGTTGCCAGGGAAACTGAAATTCGCGGCTCAGGACCCCTTCTTCGGCGTCGGAGGAGACTTTGATCGGAAGTTGACCCTGCTCCTGAATGCGCACCAGCGCCGCACTGTGATCCGCAGCTTCCAGTGTCCCTTCAATCACCTTTCCGTCCGGCGACACTGCCTTGTATTCAAAAAAGGGCATTTCCCCACTCTCGCCTTCGCCGCTCAAGCATCCTGAGTCACCCGCAAGACCTCGCCAAGGGCGGTCACTCCTCTTTGAACCTTCTCAAATCCATCCTGCCTGAGCGTGACCATTCCGTTCAGAATAGCGGTCTTGCGCAGTTGTGACGCATCGGCGCTGGTGATGGTCAATCGTCGGATGTCCTCGTCCACCAGCATGAGCTCGAAAATCCCGAGTCGCCCCCTGAATCCGGTTTCACCGCACTCCCTGCAGCCGGCGCCCTTATAGATCGTCTGATGGCGGTCCATTGGGAATCCAACTTCCCGCAGATATTCCGGATCGACGTTCTCTTCCGTCCGGCAGTGGGGGCAAATGACGCGAACCAGGCGCTGGGCCAGCACTCCCAGGATGGACGAGGCCAGCAGGTAGTCTTCGCACCCCATATCGACCAGGCGTGCGATGGCGCTGGGGGCGTCGTTGGTGTGGAGGGTGCTGAAGACCAGATGCCCTGTCAGGGCCGCTCGAATTCCGATTTCGGCGGTTTCCAGATCCCGCATCTCGCCCACCATGATCACGTCCGGATCCTGTCGCACGATGCTGCGCAGTCCGGCGGCAAAGGTCAGCCCGATTTGCGGATTGACGTGGATCTGATTGATTCCGTTGATCTGGTATTCGACCGGGTCCTCAATGGTGATTATCTTGCGGTCAGGCAGATTGATTTTGGTCAGCGCGCCGTAGAGGGTCGTCGTCTTGCCGCTGCCGGTCGGACCGGTCACCAGAATGATTCCATGGGGTCTTCGGATCAGCTCTTCAAACGCCTCAAACATGGCCGGAGCGAACCCCAGCTTTTCCAGGTCGTAGATCTGGGTATTGCTCTTATCGAGAATCCTCATGACCACGCTTTCGCCGTACATGGTTGGAAGAGTTGAAACGCGCAAGTCGATTTCTCGCCCCAGAACTTTCATCTTGATCCGCCCGTCCTGAGGAATTCGACGTTCCGCGATGTTGAGCCGAGCCATGATCTTGATGCGCGAAATGACGGCGGCCTTCAGGCGCTTGGGCGGAGATTCCACGTCGTACAGGACGCCGTCGATTCGGTAGCGCACCTTCAGGTCCCGCTCGAACGGTTCGATGTGGATGTCCGAGGCCCGAGACTCGACCGCTCTTGAAATGATCAGGTTGACCAGTCGAATGACGGGCGCTTCCGACGCCAGGTCCTTTAAATGCTCGATGTCGTCGGTCTCATCTCCAAAGGCATCCAGCTCGCCCTCTTCGATGCCCTCCACGATGCGGCCCAGGCTGGAGGCCTGGTTACCGTAAAACCTTTCAATCAGATCCAGGATTTCGCTTTCCGGCGCCAGGGCGATTTCCAAATCCCGATAACTCGTATACATGCGAATCGAGTTCAGGGTCGCTCGGTCCAGCGGATCGGCCATCGCCAGCATCAGCTTTCCATCTCCGTCCAGCTTGATGGGTACAAACCGGCATTCCCTCATGAATTTGACGGAGAAGGTGTTCTCCACAACCGGAACGCTGGGGAAATCCTCGGATGTGACGAAGGGAATTCCGAGATGGTCGCTGAGGTGGCGAATCATATCCGACTCGGACATAGCGCCGATGTCGATCAACAGTTTCCCAAGGCGCTCATTGGACTGCTTCTGCAGATTTCGGGCGGTTGCCAGCTCTTCCGGCGATACCACCCCTTTTTCCAGCAGCGTTTCGCCAAAACCCTTTCGAACCCTAAGCTCGGACAGTTTCACCATTTTGGTTGCTAATACTCAGTAATCATGACCCTCTCCCGAAAAGCCTCGAAAGGGATCCTCTTCATATTGTAAAGATCGATGTTGTCCTTTGTAACCGTAAATACCATAACCGTCTGATTTCTGGTCGGATCGATTTCATAACGATCTTCCACGTGCGCGGAAATCGAAATCCTGTCGTGCCCGCTAATCTGCTTGATCGCGCTTCCATAATCAGCCAGCACCCCGATCATCGAATCCTTGACGGTCTGCAACTGTTCGCGCTTGGAGCGCGTGGATCCTCCGGTCGGATTTTCGACCTCGCCGAACGGCGTCCGGATCTTCAACCTATTGATCCTCAGATGGAATGAAACGCTGACCCCGTATCCCTGCAAATACGCCGCCAAGGGGCCGGCTTGAATGGCGAATGGGTGGGTGAAGTTCTGCTTCAGCACCTCGGCCACAATATTCTCGAAAATCTGCGTATCCTTCTTCAGCATCTCCAGGTTCAGATTCTGTTGGCCGATAGCCGTACCCGTTCCCATCAAAAATACGACAAGGCTCAATCTCATCCACATAGTGCCTCCTTCAGCGCCCGGTCAGCAGAGTCTGGACCCGGCGATTGTTCTCTTCGAGAGCGTTTACAAATCTCAGCTCCAGATCGCTCAGCTCCTCGAAAGCGGCCTGCATTTCCACCCGGCGCCTCGCCTCCAGCTCTTCTTTGACCTCCAGCAGCGCAGTGCCGATGATTCTCCAGTCCTGCTCCTGCCGGGCCAAAATCATATCGTGCACCATCTCCGTCAACTGGCGTTCGTTTACAACCACGCGCCGATCCGGGAGGATGCCGGCCATCTGCAGCACGGAGACCGCGCCCAGAAGAATGAGAATTCCGGCTGCAATCCGATGAAAGACGGAAAACCATCCGATGCCGGCATTCGATCCTGGTTTCACAAAGTGCTCTCTGTCGTGCAGGACCGCGCTACCATCCTCTTCGATCTTCCAGTCGGCCAGGATCTCGCGCGTTTTCAGCAGTTCCAGGTACTCCGCCCTGCAGTCTCCGCATTCGTCCAGATGCCGGAAGAATTGAAAGCAGGTTTTAGCGTTCAACTCCTCGCCATACAGGACGTCCATCAAGCGTTCACTGCATTGCTCACAGCTCATGTCTTTTCCTCCATCAGCTTCCTGATCGTCTTCAGACCCAGATACATGCGGGATTTGGCCGTCGAAAGGGGGATGCCGAGTATCTCGGAAATCTCATGAAACTTCAGCCCCTGATACTCCTTCATAATGATCACCAGCTTCTGTTCCTCCGGTAGAAGCCCGATGACTTCCCGCAATAGGTGTACCTGCTCTCGATTCTCCAGCGTCGTGGCAGGAGTCCAATGGTCCCGCGTCGTCTTCTGCAACTCCTCACGATTTTGCTCCCATGACACCTTGGGGAACCGGCTTTCTCGGCGAAAGCGCATCCTGCATTCGTTCAATGCGATCTTGTAGAGCCAAGATGAAAAGCGGGTGCGATCCGTCAGTCTCCCGAGATTGCGAAAGGCCTTTGTGAACGTGTCCTGCGTTAAGTCCTTGGCCTCTTCCCGATTCCCCACATAACGGTAAATGAACCCGAAAATCCTTCGTTCCCAACGCTCAATCAGTTCTCCGAAACAGGCGGCATCACCCTCCGCAGCGAGCTCCAGCAGATGCTCGTCCGTCCGATCCATGCTCTCCCCTCTTCCTTGCAAGATGCTGTGGCGTTGAAAAAAGTCTAATGAAACCCGTCGCCTCCCGGACTTCCGGCTCCGCGGTTCACTTGGTTGCAACCATCCGTGAGGAAACGCCTCCCCTGGAAGCCGGATGGCTCAGAAGAATCATCCCCCCGGCTGGAAAACTTGTCTTCGACTTCAGTCCCCGGGACGACCTCCGGCAATTCGCGGTCGCCCGCGAATTGCCGGACTTGCGGCAACGATGCGACTCTGCTGCACACTGGCATATTCTGTGCATGCTCGAATTGGCGTGGCCGCCGACCCGGGTGGGAAATCCAAAAGAAAGGAGTTCTTCGCGAAAAGAACCCTGCGGATGAAAAGAGGCACCCACCCGGGGCGGCCCCGACGGTTTCAGGTCCCCTTCAGTTTAACATTGGAGGAAGCCGCGCGGCCGAGCATCGTTTAGCACGTAGTAAAAGTCCACGCGGGTCGCGTTGCGGACGCCGTGGACCCGGATGCAAGGCGTCCCGACTGGCCCTTCGGATCCGGACTTTCCAGCCGGGCGGCATCGCGACCTGCACGGCGCTTGCGCCTATAGGGAGGCTCGAACAAATTCGTTGGGAATCGCGCAGACGCCTCGTCAACGCCGTTGCTTGCATCGAACTGCAGCCATTTCGGATTACTCGTCGTCTCCGAAAAAGCGAAGGGGATTCAATGCCTGACTATTCAGGCGGACTTCATAGTGCAGATGCGGCCCGGTGGCGCGTCCGGTGGAGCCGACATAGCCGATAATGTCGCCCTTTCGGACCCTCTGCCCGGCCTCCGCTGCAAACCCGTCCAGATGGCCGTAGCGGGTGGAAATTCCAAACTTGTGCTCGATCGTCACCAGTTTTCCATAACCGAGCCTTCTGCCGGAAAAGACGACCAGGCCGTCTGCAGTGGCTACCACCCTGGCGCCTCTTGGCGCCGAAATATCGATTCCGGGATGGAAGCTGTTGGCTCCGTGAAACGGATCAGCGCGCACTCCGAATCGAGCCGACGGATACCCGCGGACCGGGCGAATGGAAGGGGTCGCAGCCTGCAGAATCTCCCGGGTGGTGTAGTAATCCTGCAGCTGCCGCAACTCGGCGTCCAGTGTAATGCGCTTTCGATCCAAGGACTGAAAGTGCCTGAGAAGATCCCGTTCGCTCAAGCCCAAAATCGGGTCTGCGGTGTCTGCGGGCCCCCCCACGCCCCCCATGGCGTCGGTGTCCATTCCGGACAGAATCTTCAATTTTTGCGTGGTGACCTGAAGAGCCGCGATCTGGTCGGAAAGCTGTCTGGCCGCCAGCTGCGACTTCTCGTTGTGACGACGCAATTCGTCGGTCTGGCCCTTCAGTCGGGCGAAATCGGCGCTCTGCCGCCACATTTGATAGTAGTTGACCGAGCTGAAGATGAACATCGTCAGCCCGATGAACAGAACCACCAAAATCCCGACCAAAAAACGGGTTGAGAAGCTGAATGTCCGTCCTCGCCTGTCCCGGGTGCTGGCTACGGTTACGGTGAATTCTGAACGTTCGGCCACGAAATGCCTTTACCGCCTGATCCGAAATCTCAATTCTACTGAATTCGCCTGATTGTCCTTGACACGCTGCCACCCCCCCCCCGGGAGAAGCGCTTTGTCGCCGCCTAGTATAGGCAGACGGAAAGTCGAAGTCAACACCGGGAAAGGTTGCAGGCAAAATGGTGGTGGAGGCGGTGGGAATCGAACCCACGTCCGAAAACCTTCACCAGCGGACTCTACATGCTTGTCCGGTCTTCGTTTTTTCCTTAGCAGCAGGCGATCGAAACCGGCAAAGCGGCCTGCTGAAGGTCCCTCAGTAAGTTTCTTGACGAACCCCTGATGGAATCGAGTCCGTCAAAAATCCCGCTGTTTGTGACGCCTTCTCCCATCCCGCGGGCCGAACAAGGAAGACGGCTGCGCGTTTAATTACGCAGCAAGTGCGAATTCATCATTGGCACTTATTGTTTTTTGACGATTTTTTACGAGGATCGACGCCTCGGCATGCATCCGTCTGGATCAATCGCTTCCGTCGAAGCCAATCGCCCC
>DATKAT010000149.1:0-3694 GCA_035514675.1 Acidobacteriota bacterium
TGTCGAAACTCGTCGGCCAGGTAATCGCAGGCCCGCCAGGCCAGCGCCAGAATCGTCAGAGTCGGATTCTGGCAGGCCGAGGATACGAAGCAGCCGCCGTCGACGACAAACAGGTTCTTGACGTCGTGAGCCTGATTGAACCGATTCAAAACCGAACTCTCCGGATCGTCTCCCATCCGACAGGTCCCCAATTCGTGAATGATTACGCCGGGCGCCGTCATTTCGTCATCGACCCACAAGACCTCGGCGCCGGCCGCCGCCATGATTTCATGCGCCTTCGCCAACGCGTCTTGCGCCATCTTCCGTTCGTTGTCGCCGTGGGCGCACGAGAAGCGAAGAACCGGAATTCCCCAGCGGTCCTTCACCTCCGGGTCGATCGAGACGCGGTTTTCGTAACGGGCCAGCATTTCGGCCCGCGTGGTGAAGCTGACCAGGGCCGGATAGCGTCTCTTGACCTCTTCCTTGAAGGCGGCGCCGAAACCCGGAACCGAATTGGCGAACCAAGGGAACCCCTGGGCGCCGAAACTCCAGGCCTCGAACCCGTAGCCCCGAATGAAATCGGGGTGGCGTTCGTCCAGGTTTCGAAAGCGGGGTATGTAGGTTCCGGTCGCCTTTCCGTCCGTGTTGGTGATCTCGGCGCCCTTGAACATCGGAAGGAATCCCGTGATCCCGATTCCGCCGAAGTGATCCATCAGGTAGTGTCCGAGGGCTCCGCTCGAGTTGCCCAGACCGTTCGGGTGCTGGGCGTTTTTCGAGTTGAGCAGGATGCGAGTCGACTCCAAAGTGGAGGCGCCCAGAACCACCGTCTTCGCCGCGATTTCGAAGTCCTGACGAGTTTCGCGATCGACGACCGAAAGCCCGCGGGCTTTTCCGGTGTTCGAGTCCACCAAGACCTTTCGAACGATCGAATTGGGTCGGAGCGTATACTTGCCGGTGGCCTCCGCCGCCGGCAGGGTTGACGAGATGGAGCTGAACATGGCGTTGACGTCGCAGCCATGCGAGCAATGGCCGCAGTAATGACAGGGCGCGCGGTGAGGCTGGCCCTTCAGCGGGCGCGTCAACATGGCCGCCCGCATCGGAATCGCGCGCAGGCCGGCCCTGCCGGCGGCCTTCCGGAAGATGACCTCCTGGCAGCTGGGCGGCATCGGCGGCAGAAAGTTCCCGTCCGGCAGCTGCTTCAGCCCTTCGGCGCTCCCGCTGACTCCGATAAACCCCTCCGCCTTGTCGTAATAGGGCGCCAGATCTTCGTAAGCAATGGGCCAGTCGTCCCCGTAGCCGTCATGCGATCCGGCCTTGAAATCGTATGGACTCAGCCGCCAGGAAAGTCTTCCCCAGTGAAGCGTCTTGCCGCCAACGATGCGGGAGCGAATCCAAACGAATGGCTTTCCGGGATCGGTCGTATAGGGATGCTCGGTGTCCTTGACGTAGAAATGACTGTTATATTCATTCGCAACCGTTTGATTCCATTGCGTCTGCCGCACTTCGGGAGGTCTGGCGCCGCGATAGGCCATCTCCCAGGGCGGCGTATGGCTCTTGAAATCGCGCGCTGGGTCCACCGGCGGCCCGGCCTCCAAAACAATGACTTCCATGCCCTTTTCCGCCAGCACCTTGGCGGCCAGCCCGCCAGAGGCTCCGGAGCCCACGATCGCGGCGTCGTAAATCTTTTCCTTTCGCATCAATTAGATGTTTTATCATTGAAGGGGCCGGAAGGGAAGCGGGAGAAAGGCTCCAGCTCCTAACCCGCATTTCTCAAACCCCTCTTGCGGCAGCCCGTCGCGAGACGACGCATTCCAGATGCGGGAATCCCCGCAATTCAGTCAAAACACGCCCGCCATGTTCCCAGAACGACGCGTCCCCGGTAACCCGCACACAGCGACCGGCGCTCAGCACTTGAAACTTGAAACCTGAAACTTGAAACTAGTGTTCTGACTCAGGACACTAGCTGAAGCGATGACGAACGAACACCCTCGTACAGCGCTGGTCACCGGTTCCAGCGGCGGCATCGGACGCGGCATCGCCCTCCGGTTGGCGGGCGACGGTTATCGCGTCCTCGTCAACTATTTTCGGGATCGCGCCGGTGCGATGGAGACGGTCGACATGATTCGTCAGGCAGGCGGCCAAGCCATCTGCCTGGAAGCGGATGTGGGCGACGTCGAGCAGGTCGACCGGATGTTTGACCGAAGCGCTGCCGAATACGGCCCGATGGGAGTGCTGGTCAACAACGCCGGAGTGCAAACCTGGAAGGCCCTGCTGGAGCTCGAAGTCGAGGAATGGGATCGAACCATTCGGACGAACCTCCGCGGAACCTTTCTGTGCACGCGAAAGGCCGCCCGCCAGATGCAGTCGGCCGGCGCCGGGAGAATCGTCAATCTGGGCTCCGGTTCGAACCGGATCGCCTTTCCTCGACTCGTCGATTACACGGCCAGCAAAGGGGGAATCGAAATGTTTACAAAAGTGGCCGCCGTGGAACTAGGCCCGCTGGGGATCACGGTCAACTGCGTCGCTCCCGGCGCCACGGAAATCGAACGGACGCGAAGGGAGTCGCCCGATTACGCAGCCACCTGGTCGGCCGTCACTCCCCTGGGCCGGGTGGCTCAGGTCGAAGACATCGCCGCCGCTGTAGCCTTTCTGGCGGGGCCCGAAGCCTCTTTCATCACGGGTCAGACGCTGTTTGTCGACGGGGGCCTGTTCTGCAGGCCGGTCTGGCCCTACGAATCCTAGCCTCCCATCTGGTATGTTGACCTCTTTTCCCTTGTCCACCAACCATGCCCCGAAAAGCAACCCCCTAACTCCCAACTTCGAATCTGCGGAATCCGAGTCTCCGAGTCTTACGCCAACCTGCCGAACGCGAACTTCGCCGACCGAAGCGATGGATGCGTCAATGTCCAAGAGACATCCGCTCCCAGCGCTCGGGGCCACTCAAGACGAATGTCCGTTCAGCAATTTTTCGTCGAGGCGCGGAGCCGAACAAAGCCAAGCTGAATGTACCTTTTGGGAAGACGATCAGGACCCTTCCCGAGCCGCTCGGGATTTCCATAAACATCGTGAACGGCTTCCCGGTCAGGATATTCAAGTTCCTGGCCTGATCGGCACTCTCGTCGGGCAGCTCAATCTCCAGAGCGTACAAGGGGTCCAGGCTCAAAGCCTTCCTTCCAGAGCGCACGTCATCCTCCGTAACTGTGAAAGCGGGAAGCACCACAACCTCGAACCGTCGCTTCTCGAGAGTCCTCCTGTCGAGGACCTCTGCTTGCGAAAGCTGTCCGTACCATTCTCCTGGGCGGAGGGGATCCGTGATCACTTTACCGTCAACAACCGATGCAACGAAGGGCGGCAGGCCAGAAATATAAAAGTTATGAACGGCCGCCTGGCCGGACACAAACTGCATCCAGGCTGAAAACAGGACAATCTCCATCAAACGTCGCGCCCTAGGATCTCCAAGTCCAAGTGGAAAACAAGAAGATCAGGCCTCAGGAACCCAGAGTACGAAAGAACATGTCTTCTTCCTAATGTATTTTGATCCTGAAAAACCTGATCGCAGGACTCTATTACTAATGACGCGTCTCGACGGGCCAAGGCCTTCAGCTAAACGTCGGCCTGGAACACCATCAGCGTCACATCGTCTTCGGGAGCGCCGTTGGGGCACATCAAAGTGACTTCCTGGATCAGACTTTCGGCGACTTCGGTTGCGGAACGG
>DATKAT010000150.1:0-15563 GCA_035514675.1 Acidobacteriota bacterium
GAAACGTCGCCGTTGTGCCTCAACGTCCTGACGCACCGGGCTCCGGAAGCTTGCCCACCATGACCTGAGCCGGTCTCAAGATCCGCTCGCCCATCAGGTAGCCGTGCACGAGGGTTTGGACGACTTTTCCGTCTTGATTGCGGTCGTCGACGGGAAGGGTCCCGACTGCCTCGGCCTGATTCGGATCGAATTCGGTTCCCATCAGATCGAGCCGTTCGATCCCGATCTTGCGGAGCTTTTGTCGAAACAGCTCCAAGGTGAGTCTGACCCCGTCGCGGACGACTTCCGCTTCGCCCACGGCGTTTGAAGCTTCCAAGGCTCGCTCGAGATTGTCGATCACTTCCAGAAATCCTTCGAAAAGGCGCAGTTTTTCCTGCTCCAGACGCTTTTCCAGTTGGGAGTGCAGTCGCTGTCGAAGAGCGTCGTTCTCCTGCTCCAGCTCATCCAGTCGCAGTCGAAGGCGGCTTTCTGCTGCTTTGGTGCGGGCCTCTAGCTCTTGGACATAGCTGGGGCGGCGGTTTTCGGGAACGGGGGCATTCGATTCCAAATCCTCGTCCTGCGCCCAGAACCGGCGATCGGAAACCTGAAACTTAGGCGTCTTCAACGAATGGATCCCTTCTGGTCCGTCCTTGAAAGGCCGGGCCGTCTCTACGTACTTGTTCCCCATGATTCGACGTATAGCCCGGATCTTGCACTTCGGTCCTGCTGCGACGCCGGACCCGCGTGCGAAATCCGGACTAGTGTCCTGTGTCAGAAGTTCGTCGTCACAAAAAGGGCGGCGATGCGCCGGCCTGGCAAGGCGCGAGGAGCACGCATATCGGGAATATGCGCGCGCGCGCGACGAGCAACGCAGCCAGGCGGGATGCAGCGCCGCCCGACTGTAGACGAACTTCTGACACAGGACACTAGATCAACGCACAAACGCCGAGCCTCACTTACGCTTCAGAGTTTAAATTAAGATCCCCAGGCGCTCGCGTCAAGAAGGGGGCGTCGGCCGGAAGTTCCGAACCGGCGGCGCAGAGGCCGACGCTGGCCTCGCTTGCAGGTTAATCGTCCGGCTCTTATACAAGGAGATATGGACTTGAATCGAATGACCGAAAAACTGCGGGAAGCGTTGGCGTCCGCACAAAACCTGGCGTTGACGGAACGGCACACCGAGATCGACGTCGCGCATCTTTTAGAGAGCCTGTTGGCGCAGGAGCGGGGCCTGGCGCCGGCGATCTTGAACCGCGCCGGGGTGGAGGCGCCGGAGTTGCGGCGGCAAGTGGCCGCAATGCTGGAGGGGAAGGCCCGTCTGTCGGCGGACTCTCGTCCCGAGCAGGCCTTTTTGTCGGGCGCGCTCAGCCTCACGCTGGCGCAGGCTGAAAAGGAGGCCAAGAAGCTCAAGGACGATTTCGTCTCTATCGAGCACGTGCTGCTGGCATTAACTGAAGATCGGGGTGAAATCGGGAATCTCTTCCAGCAGTTCGGCATCACTCGGGAAAGGCTGATGGCCACGCTGCGCGAGGTGCGAGGCAGCCAGCGAGTGACCACGCAGAACCCGGAAGCCACCTATGAGGCGCTGGAGCAGTACGGCCGGGACCTGACCGAAGAAGCGTCTCGAGGCAAGCTGGACCCGGTGATCGGTCGCGACGACGAGATTCGAAGAATTATGCAGATCCTGTCCAGGAGAACGAAAAACAATCCCGTCCTGGTGGGGGAACCCGGTGTCGGGAAAACAGCCATCGTCGAGGGACTGGCGCAGAGAATTATTCGGGGAGACGTGCCGGAGGGACTGAAGAATCGCAAGATTGTCGCGCTGGACATGGGGTCGTTGATTGCGGGCGCCAAGTATCGCGGGGAATTTGAGGAGCGATTAAAGGCGGTCCTCAAGGAGGTTCAGGAATCCGCGGGCGAAGTGATTCTGTTCATCGACGAACTGCACACAGTGGTGGGGGCCGGGCGGACGGAAGGCGCCATGGACGCCGGCAACCTTCTCAAGCCCATGCTGGCAAGAGGGGAACTGCACTGCATCGGCGCCACAACGGTGGACGAATACCGCAAGTACATTGAGAAGGACGCCGCGCTGGAGCGACGCTTCCAGATATTGACAGTCCGTGAGCCGACGGTGTCGGATACGGTCTCAATCCTGCGGGGCTTGAAGGAGCGCTACGAGGTCCATCATGGAGTCCGCATTCAGGATGCGGCTCTGGTGGCTGCGGCGGCGCTTTCGAACCGTTACATCTCGGATCGTTTCCTTCCAGACAAGGCGATAGATCTGGTCGATGAGGCGGCTGCCAAGCTGAGAACGGAGATCGATTCCATGCCGACTGAAATCGACGAAATCGAACGCCGGGTCATGCAGTTGGAAATCGAACGCCAGGCTCTGAATAAGGAAAAGGATGAGGCCTCCAGGGAACGCTTGCAGCGCCTGGAAAAGGAGCTGGCCGAACTGCAAAGCGATTCCGCCGCCTTGAAGGCCCAGTGGCACGCGGAGAAGGAGGCGGTTCAGAACGCCCGCGCCCTCCGCGAGCAGGTCGAGCAGACCAAGATTGAAATCGAAAAGGCCGAGCGCCAATACGACCTGAATCGGGTGGCTGAACTGCGGTATGGAACGCTCGCGCAACTGGAGAATCAGCTAAAGGAAGAGGAGGAGCGGCTGGCGCGCCGCGAAACGAAGACGACCTTGCTGAAGGAGGAGGTCGACGAGGAAGACATCGCAGAGGTGGTGAGCCGCTGGACCGGAATACCGGTATCCAGGCTGCTGGAAGGAGAGCGGGAGAAGCTTCTGCATCTGGAGGATGAATTGCACCGACGCGTCGTCGGCCAGGATGAAGCGGTGGCGGCTGTGGCCCAGGCCGTGCTGCGCTCCCGCGCCGGGCTGAAGGATCCGGGTCGACCGACCGGGAGCTTTATTTTCCTCGGTCCGACCGGCGTCGGGAAAACGGAACTGGCTCGGACTCTGGCCGAATTCCTGTTTGACGACGAGCGAGCGATGATTCGCATCGATATGTCCGAATACCAAGAGAAGCACACGGTTTCCCGCCTCATTGGAGCGCCCCCAGGCTACATAGGCTATGAAGAAGGCGGCCAGTTGACCGAGGCGGTGCGGAGGCGGCCCTATTCTGTTGTTTTATTCGACGAGATTGAAAAAGCCCACTTTGACGTCTTCAACGCCATGCTGCAGATTCTGGACGAAGGGCGTCTGACCGACGGACACGGCCGAACCGTCGATTTTCGGAATACGATTCTGATCATGACCTCCAATATTGGCAGTCACCGCATTCTGGAATACAGCGGGGGATTCAGCGGCGAGGTCTATCAGACGATGAAGGACCGGGTGCTGGATGAGATGAGGCAGCATTTTCGGCCTGAATTCTTAAATCGCGTCGACGAGATCATCGTTTTCCACTCGCTGGACCGGGATCACCTGCGCCAGATCGTCCGCATCCAGATCGAGCGGCTTCGCCATCGGCTGACGGAGCGCAGGATGGACTTGGAGCTGACCGATGCCGCGATCGATTTCCTGGTCGAAGCGGGATACGACCCCGCCTACGGCGCTCGACCCCTGAAGCGGGCGATCCAGCGGGAAGTGGAGAATCTAGTGGCGCGCTTGATCGTCGAGGGAAAAGCGCAAGACGGCTGGGCGCTTCGCGTTGACAGGGCCCGGAATGGTCTCGGGCTGGACATTGAGCCCTTGCCTCCGAATCGGGAGGCTACGGAATCACCAACTGCTGCCCCTGCCGGATCTGGTTAGCGTTTCTAATCTGATTGGCAGTCTGGATTTCCTGGATGGAGGCTCCGAAGCGCTGAGCGATCGCTTGCAGGGTATCCCCTCTTCGGACGGTGTACTGACGCGACGGTCGTTCCGAAATCACCAGAACCTGTCCCGGCCGGATCAGGTCTGGATTTCGGATGCCGTTCGCCAGCTGCAGGCTATCCACGCCGGTGTTAAAACGCGCCGCGATCGAAGCCAGGCTGTCTCCGCTTCGCACCTGATAACGAACTGGCTCAGCGGGGCTTGGGGTGGAAGCTGAGGCCCGCTGCGGCGCGCTCCCTTGGCTGATCAGCAGCACCTGGCCAGGCATGATGCGATTGGGGTTGGAAATTCCATTTAAATCCTGCAGCGCCCGGACGGAGGTCCCGAACTGACCCGCGATCGTCCCCAGGGCGTCTCCCCTCTGAACGCGATAGCGGGTCGAACCGTCGGCCGCGACCATAATCGTTTCCGAGGCGGCGGGCGCCGAACGCAGGGCGATCTCCAAAGGGGCCCCGGTTCCGGGAGGAACCCGCACTTCTATTCCCGAGGGGAGAGTGCGCGAACGGGAGTCAGCCAGAAGCCGAAAGTGCGGATTAAGCCCCAGCAGCGTTCTCGGATCCAGGCCGGGAACGCTGGTCAGGAAGCTGACGTCATAGGCGCGGTCCAATCGAACGGTTTCGAATTGCAGCGGACCTTCGACCTCCAGCGGTCCGAAGTACTGTTCGTAATTCCGGGCGATCTCAACGGCCGCCAGAAACTCGGGATAGAAATTCTTGCTGGCGAATCCAAAAGTGCGCCCCTGGTATTGGTCGATGATCCGGAGAAGGTCCGACCCGTGAAGTCTCTGAGCGCGCAACATTCCGTATTTGCCATGATTGTAGGCCGTCACAGCCAGCGGCCAGTTGCCCAGCGCCCTGTAGTTCTCCTGGAGAAGCCTCGCAGCGGCCTCCGTCGAGCGGAGCGGGTCCAACCGTTCGTCGAAGAGCTGATTGATCTGGAGAAAAAGGCGACCGGTTCCGCGGGTGAACTGCCAGATTCCGGCAGCACCGGCTCGGGAATAGGCGCTGTATTCAAACGAAGACTCGACATGCGGCAAGAGGGTCAGTTCCAGCGGGAGCTCGTAGGTTTCAAAAACCCGCTCGATCCGATCCAGATAGCGTCCGGAGCGAATCAGCCCCGCTTCAAACTTTTCCCGAATTCCCCGCTGACCGCGAACATTAGCGGACAGACGCCTGAGCCTCTCCGCCGGCATCGGTTCGCCGATTTTTCTCAGGATTTCAGCCAGCATGGCCGCGCCTTCGCTCAACTGGTCGGAATCTATCCCCCTGGAGGCCAGCTCCCGCAGGTGGCCTTCCACAGCCTCCCTGCTGGCCCGTACGACTTCGCGCTGCCGCCGCGCCTCCTCCGCGTCGTTTTCGATGCCGCGGGCGAAGGTCTCCACGTGGTAGACGAGCCTCAAATCATCGATGTCGTGCAACACCACCTGGCGAACGCTGTACGTGGCGAAGATTTCCATCCAGAACGCAATCCGATCCTCGAACCCGCGGCTTGGAAACAGGTGGGAAATCTGCTCCAGTGTAAACTCGGAAGCTCGCGCCGCCCCCCCGGCCTGCAGCCCAAAACCGAAAACCAGCGCCACAATCGCTCCCCGAATGAACCTTCGCTTTCGCATATAACTTTAGAATTCTAACAAATCAGACTGAATTTCCAACGATCAATTTTCAACGATCAGGCGAAAGATTCGCCTGCTGACTTCTTCCGGGGTAGCTCCCGTGGTCTCGACTTCCCATTCGCAATCGCCGAACAGAGGCTTGCGGAGTCGAAATCGCAGCTCGAACTCCGAACGCGAACGGGCCAGCGGGCGGGCGGAGTTTTTTCTGCAACGGTTCCAGGCCTCTTCCAAATCGACTTTCAGCCACAGGCGGCGGCCGCTCCGGGCGATCGTTTCGCGATTCTCCTCGCTCTCGAGCGCTCCGCCGCCCAGCGCCACTACGGCGCCGGGTCGCTTGGCAACTTGCTTCAGACAGGCGGACTCCAGCCGCCGAAACTCATGCTCGCCCTGATCCTCAAAGATTTCCGCTATGGACTTCCTCGCCCGCTCTACGATGCGGTCGTCCAGGTCCACGAATTCCCGCTGCAGGAGCTCGGCAAGCATGGGGCCGACGGTCGACTTGCCGCTTCCCATGAATCCCACCAGATAAATGTGCTCGCCCTTCACCGCGCCACCGATTCGAGGATCGAATAAAACTCCGGAAAGGAGACGGCGGCGCAGCCGGGATCGTCGAGCTCCACTCCTTCTGGCGACAGCAAACCGGCCACGGAAAACGCCATGGCGATGCGGTGGTCGGCGAAGGTGCGCACTCTGCCGAGATGAATCGGTCCGCTGGGCGCAATGCGAAACCCATCCTCAAACTCTTCGACCTCGACGCCGAGGGCCCGGAGGTTGTCGACGACGGCCCGGATTCGATCCGACTCCTTTCGCCGGAGTTCCGACGCCCCGCGAATCTCCAGCCCTCCCTCCAGATGGCAGCCCAGCACCGCCAACAGGGGGATTTCGTCGATCAGGTTCGGAATCCAGCGGGGGTCCACCCTGGAAGGAAATCTCTCGACGATTCCAGGGCTATAGCGGACTACCAGGTCGCCCGCCGGCTCCGAGTTGACCGTTCTCAGATTGGCCGTCTCGATTTCGGCGCCCGCATTCAGCAGGTAGGTCAGCAACGCCGTTCGGCTGGGATTCAGTCCCACATTGCGGATCCTGATTTCAGAACCGGGCAGCAGCAGGGCCGCCACCACAAAAAAGACGGCGGAGGAAAAGTCGCCCGGCACGTCAACTTCGCAAGCCGTTAGACGCTTCCCCCCCCGCACCGAAAGGCGGCCCGCCGCGGAGGAGAACTCAGCGCTGAAATGCGCAAGCGCCCGTTCGGTGTGATCGCGCGTGGGAGTCTTTTCAACGACAGTTGTCCGGCCTTCGGCAGCCAGTCCTGCCAGCAGAACGCAGGACTTGACCTGGGCGCTGGAAACCGGCAGCTCGTAATCGATCGCCTGCAACCGGGCGCCGCGTATCGTCAAGGGAGGGAATTGCTGCAGGCGGGCCTGAATCTGCGCGCCCATTCGGCTCAGCGGAATCATGATCCGGTCCATCGGACGGCTGTTCAACGACTCGTCGCCGGCGATCGTCGAAAGAATGGGCGCCGACGAGAGCAGCGCGGACAGTAGCCTGATCGTCGTGCCGCTGTTTCCGGCATCCAGCAGATCCGCCGGACTCCGAATGGCTTCCCATCCCCGCCCGTCGATCTCCACGAGGCTCCCGATCCGACCGATCGACACCCCGAGGGCTTGAAGGCAATCGATGGTGGATTGGCAGTCGCGACTGCTGGAAAAGTTGCGGATCACGGTCTTTCCGGAGGCCATCGCGCCCAGGATGGCGTAACGATGCGAAATCGACTTGTCGCCGGGAACGTCAAGCTCCCCCTGAAGTGAAGCCGCCGCGTTAATTCGCATCGCCTCCGTCTCCGCACTCCATGCGCAGTTGTTTGAGCTCTTTGATCCGATCGCGGAGGCGGGCGGCAGGTTCAAATTCGAACTTTTCGGCAGCCGCCCGCATTTGGCTCTCGAGCTCCCGAATCTTGCCGTCAATTTCTTCCAGTGACCCATATTCTTCGATTTGTTCGGAAATCAAGGGGGTCTCGTAGTAGTCCAGTTCCGCCATGTGTACGAGGCTCGAATCGACGGGCTTCAAGATCGACTGCGGCGTGATTCCGTGCTCGCGATTGTATTCCTGCTGCAGAATACGGCGGCGGCGGGTTTCTTCGATGGCATTCCGCATCGACCCGGTGATTCGGTCCGCGTACAGGATCACCTTGCCGCGGACGTTTCGCGCGGCCCGTCCGGCCATCTGGATCAGCGACGTGTCGCTGCGCAGAAATCCCTCCTTGTCGGCGTCCAGGATGGCCACCAGAGAGACTTCCGGCAGGTCGAGCCCCTCTCTCAGGAGGTTGACCCCCACCAGGACGTCGAAATGCCCCAACCGCAGAGAGCGCAGGATCCGCACGCGTTCCAGCGTGTCGATTTCGGAATGAAGATACTGCACGATGACGCCGACTTCCGTGTAGTAGTCGGTCAGTTCCTCAGACATGCGCTTCGTCAGCGTGCCCACCAGAACGCGCTCTCCCCGCTCCGATCTCCGGCGGATTTCCTCCAGTAGATCGTCGATTTGATTCCGCACGGGGCGGACTTCAATTTCCGGGTCCATCAGGCCCGTGGGACGGATGATCTGCTCGACGACTTCGCCTCCCGTCCGCATCAGCTCGTAAGGACCGGGCGTAGCGGAGACGTACACGGCCGGAGGCATCCTCTCCTCGAACTCCCCAAAGCTGAGCGGTCGATTGTCCAGCGCCGAAGGCAACCGGAATCCGTATTCGACCAGGTTCAATTTGCGGGAACGATCCCCCGCATACATCCCCCTCAACTGGGGGACGCTTACGTGGCTCTCATCAATGAACAGGACTCCGTCCGGGGGGAGGTAGTCGAAGAGAGTGGGAGGGGGCTCCCCGGGAGCGCGGCCGGTCAAGTGCCTGGAATAATTCTCTATCCCTCGGCAATAGCCCATCGACTGAACCATCTCCAGATCGAACATGGTGCGCTGATGGATGCGCTGAGCCTCCAACAGTCGACCCTCCCGCTCCAGCGAGCCGCGGAACTCCTCCAGTTCCTCGCGGATACTCTCAACCGCCTGCTTCCACCTCCCTTTCGGAATCACGTAATGACTCCTCGGATAGACGGGTATTCGTTCGTGCTCCTGCAGAATTTGACCCGTCAACGGATCGAATCGGCTGATCGAGTCGATCTCGTCGCCGAACAGCTCCACGCGAAGACCGTAGTCTTCGTAAGCGGGAACCAGTTCCACGACGTCGCCGCGAACGCGGAAATGGCCGCGCGTCAACTCAAAGTCGTTCCTTTCGTATTGAAGCTCCACTAGTCGCCGCAGCAGGTCTCTCCGGTCGATCCGTTCTCCCCGCTGTAGCATCAGGAGCATTCCGTAGTATGCTTCCGGCGAACCGAGCCCGTAGATGCAGCTGACGCTGCAGACGATGATGCAGTCCCTGCGCTCAAACAACGCCCGCGTAGCCGAGTGGCGCAACCGATCGATCTCATCGTTGATGAGAACTTCCTTTTCGATGTAGGTGTCGGTCGCGGCGATATAGGCCTCCGGCTGGTAGTAGTCGTAGTAGCTGACAAAGTATTCGACCGCGTTTTCGGGAAAGAAATTCCGGAACTCGGAGTAGAGTTGAGCCGCCAGCGTCTTGTTATGGCTCAACACCAGCGTGGGTCGGTTGACTTCTTCGATCACTTTGGCCATGGTATAGGTCTTGCCGGAGCCGGTGACTCCCAGCAACACCTGATGCCGGCGATCTTGCCTAAGGCCGGCGACCAAAGCCTCGATCGCGCGCGCCTGGTCCGGACTCGGTCGAAAGTCGCTCTTGAGATGGAAGCTGCCCGACTGGGCCAGCGCCTTTCCGTAAGCCACGCCCGAATAGTTGATTTCTTCCGAATCGGCCATCCGCTCCATTATAGAGAAGCTCGGGCCGGCTCGTCGGATCAGACCCTCCGAAAAAGGGACCCCGGCATAGAGGCCGGACGGTTCGACTATGCCCGCTTTTCGACGCCTCCCGTCATCGCAGAAAGGTATACTTTCGCAGTGATGTCTGGAGCCCTCTGTCCGTGCTGCGGAGCAGGCTTGATCGAAAGGCGCTGCAAACTTCATTGCCTCCGATGTCGATATGTCGAAACCTGAAGCGACGCAGGCCTGCCGGTCGTGGCAGAGCGGGAGCGAAGCGGCGGGGTCAACTCCTCCGATCCCGTCCCGGGACGCGCGGTTCAGCCCAAGGAGGGGAGCATCCGTGCCCGGCAGAAGACCGGTCTGCGAATCGCCCGGTCCGGCTACGGTTCCTGACTCCGGAAGGGAACCACTTTCCTGAACGCGTGCACGGACCGGAAGCTCCTTTCGGCGCGGTTGGGGGCGTACCCGGAGGCTTGCGACCCTGAGCGGGTGACCGCCCGGATTCGTTCCAGTAGACTGGTTTGGTTGCGGAAAATCGACTGTGCAGGCTCTCCGCCATTCCTATTCGCGACGGTTTCGTGTAAGGTCGCTCGAAACCAGTCGGATGACTGGATGATCGAAGCGAATCGGGGGCCGCCGGGAAAGTCGATTTCTATTTCAGATGGCGAGGTTTCGGCCGGAATGGCTGTTCGGAGCGCGCCATCGAGACAGCCCGAAAGGTGCAAACAATGAATCGAAGGACGTTTTTTATCACTTCCGCTGCTGGGCTCGCCGCCGCGGAACGGGGAACGCAGTCGGCGAAAGGTTCGACTCCGCCCTCGCTTCCGACGGTTATCGCAAGCGCCAACGGCTTGAAGGCCACGGAAAAAGCCATGGCGCTGCTCCAGGAAGGCGCCGACACCTTGGAGGCCGTTGTAGCCGGGGTCAACCTGGTGGAAGAAGACTCGAATGACACTTCGGTCGGTTACGGCGGGCTTCCAAACGAAAATGGGGTCGTTCAATTGGACGCCTCCGTCATGCACGGGCCCACTCGGGGCGCAGGAGCGGTTGGGGCCCTGGAACACATCATCCACCCTTCTCGCGTCGCCAAGCTCGTCATGGAGCGTACGGACCACGTCTTTCTGGTTGGCGAAGGCGCCCTAAAATTTGCGCTGGCGATGGGTTTCCAGAAGCAGAATCTGCTGACCGATCAAGCCCGGGAAATGTGGCTCAAGTGGAAGAAGGACCTCAGCCCCGAAGACAACTGGATCGATCCGGCAGATCGGCTGCCGAAATCGGCGACCGCCCAGGAGCGGGCCGCCATGCGACGGACCGTCATGACTCACGGGACCATCAACTGCAACGCCGTCAATGAAAAGGGGGAGATCTCCGGCGTCACCACCACCAGCGGACTTTCCTACAAGCTCCCGGGCCGGGTCGGCGACTCTCCCATCATCGGAGCGGGCCTGTTTGTGGACAACGACGTGGGCGCCTGCGGCAGCACCGGTCGGGGCGAGGCCAACATCAAAACCTGCGCCAGCTTCATGGTCGTTGAGTTCATGCGGGACGGGATTTCTCCGGAAGAGGCCTGCCTGCGGGCGCTGCAACGAGTTGTGGAAAACACCGTCGAACCGTACCTGCTGAACGAAAACGGCAGGCCTAAGTTCGATGTAAAGTTTTACGCCGTTAACAAGAAAGGTGAAACGGGCGGCGCTTCCATCTGGGGCGGCGCGCAATACGCCCACCATGACGGAAAAGAGAACAAGCTTCGCGAGGCGGCCTTTCTGTACAGCGAGCAAAGAACTGGCTAGCCGGATTTTGCACGCGGTTCCGTCGCGAGGCGTCGGAGAGCGGCGTGGATGCAAGGCGCGACGAAGGCCTCCGCAGGCGTACTCGTGCAGTACGTCGAGGCGGCCGAGCAGGCAAGTCGGCGTTCAGGAATCAGAAAGGGCGGAGCTTTGCAGGACGACCCGAAGGCGAAGAGTCGATTGATCGGCGGACGGAACCGGATGGCAGTCTGCAGCGAGGGCATGCCAGAATGAGGCTGCGGTTAAGCGAAAAGGGCGAAGGCAGGCTCGGATGCGTGATCGTAGCGGCCCTCCTCCTCGCAGGAGCGTACCTGACCATCCAAGTCGGTCCGGTTTATCTGAATAGGATCGATTTCGAAGAAGAACTGACCCGAATCACTGGAAAGGCAGGCGCGGAAGGCTGGAGCGAGCGCTTCATTCAGGAGCAGATTCAACTAGCGGCCAAGGCTCGCGGTTTCGAGTTGACGCCCCGCGACATCGCCGTTGACCGGTCGGCTCGATTGGCGCCGTCTCCAAGGATTCGCGTCCGCGTCACCTACCGAAAAGCGGTAGACTTGCCCGGGTACACCCATGTGTTCGAGTTCGAGTCCGAGGCGTCCAGCATCGTAGGCCGACTCTGACTAGCCCGTATTTTTCACACGGGTCCGGCGTCGGGAGCGGTCAAACGAAAAGTTTCCGAAACAGTTCGAATAGGCAGCGTTATGCAGATTCTCATCACGGGCGGAGCGGGCTTCATCGGAAGCCATCTGTGCGAAGCGCTTCTCGGCAGAGGCGAAAGCGTGCTCTGTCTGGACAATCTTTACTCAGGCTCGAAGGAAAATATTCTCCCGTTTCTGTCGAATCCGTCCTTCGAGTTCATGCGCCACGACGTGACTCAGCCTATCCTGCTGGAAGTGGATCAAATCTATAATCTGGCCTGCCCAGCCTCGCCGGTTCATTACCAATTGAACCCGGTCAAAACCGTCAAGACCAATGTCCTGGGCACGCTGCATATGCTCGGGCTCGCCAAGCGGGTAAAGGCCCGAATTCTGCAGGCCAGCACGTCCGAGGTCTACGGAGATCCCGAACGGCACCCCCAGCAGGAAGATTATTGGGGACGGGTCAATCCGATCGGGCCCCGCAGCTGTTACGATGAGGGCAAGCGAGTCGCCGAGACTCTCATGATGGACTACCACCGGCAGAACTCCGTTGCAGTTCGAATCGCCAGAATCTTCAACACGTACGGGCCTCGAATGTCTCCTCACGACGGCCGGGTGGTCAGCAATCTGGTGGTGCAAGCGCTGCAAGGCCGCCCGCTGACCGTTTACGGAGACGGTTCGCAGACGCGCTCCTTCTGCTACATTTCCGACCTGATCGAAGGGCTGCTGCGACTGATGGAGTGGGAAGGTGGAACCGGACCGATCAACCTCGGAAATCCAGCAGAAGTTACCATACTGGAACTGGCGGAAACCATTCGCGAAATCGTGGGCGGCCAGCTCGAGTTCGAGTTCAAGAAACTGCCGGTGGATGACCCGACCAGGCGAAGGCCAGATATCTCTCTGGCCAAAAGAGTCCTGGGCTGGGAACCCAAGGTCGACTTTCGGGAGGGGTTGAATCAGACTATCGAGTATTTCGATCGGGTATTGAGACAAAACTGAAAGGTCGGACAAGTTCGACTAGTCCCGCTCAAGAATTGAAGCAAATTTCCCAGCAGCCTAGAAGAACCGGCCCCCGTAAGTCGAGACCGTACCGTCAGCTGGCCATTTACACGAGTGTGATTTTCCTGCTTCCCTCCAGCCTTTTCGCCGGCTTCTTCGTGGGCCAGTGGTTCGACTCGCGTTTCGAGTCGGGCCCCTGGGGGAAGATCGTCGGTCTGGCTCTGGGGGCTGTGGCTGGATTCGTCCATCTGTTTCGACTGATCCGGAAGTAGAAACTCGCAATGCAGCGGATTTCCAGAAATGCGCTCTGGGTTCTCCTGATCCTGACTGCGGCGGCGACGGCATTTTTCGGCTGGTTCGAAGGGCTGTCAGTGGCTGCCGGAGGGGCCGTGGCCCGGCTGAACTTTCACTGGATGTCGGCCGACATCGGACGCATTCTAAGCGTCTCTGAAGGAAACGAACCGAAGCGTCCGCGCCTCGCTTCGATCTGCCGGTACGCGGGGCGCCTGCTGTTGATCTTGGCATTCCTGTTTGCTATCATCCATTTTTCGTTTCTGAGCCTGATTGGAGCCTTGGCAGGTCTCTCAATCTACGTGCTGTCCGGGTTTCTGGAAGTAATCCTGGTCGCGATTTCGGAGTACAGCTTTAAGAGATAGACAGCAAATTGCGTTGCAATGGACCACGAGTTTTTCGTTTCAACGGTTTTCAATGACTATATCGTCCATCCGGTGGCCCAACTCTTCGGGTACCGCACCGAGCACGAAGTCTTGCCGGCCCATGTAGTGATGATCCTGTTGGTAAGCGCGGGGCTGATGGCCTTCGCTGTCTGGTTTCGCCGTCGCCTGAGCGTCGATTCCCCTGGCAACCTGCAGCAGACGCTGGAACTGTTTGCGGAGTGGCTGGCGGGGATGACCGATGAAATCGTCGGGCACGGAGGACGGCGGTATTTTCCTCTCGTTGGAGCGCTTTTTCTGTACATCATCGTCAGCAATTTGCTGGGACTCGTGCCCGGATTCATGTCGCCGACCAGCAACATCAACGTCACGCTGAGCTGCGCCGTCATTGTGTTTATTTACTACAACTTCGTGGGGATCAGGGACAACGGCTTCGGCAAGTATCTGGCCCACTTTGCGGGTCCTTCCCTCATTATCGCGCCGCTGCTCTTTCCCATCGAGATCCTGAGCCATTTGGCGCGTCCCTTCTCGCTGTCGGTCCGACTTTTTGGAAACATCTTCGCCGAGGAATTGATCGTCGGGATTCTCAATTCCATGTTCCCGTTTTTGATCAGCATTCCGGTGATGGCTCTGGCGGTTTTCGCCAGCACGGTGCAGGCCTTTATTTTTGTCGTTTTGACAATGGTTTATCTCGGAGGCGCGGTCGAACACGCTCACGAAGGGGACGGTCCGGGACACTCCGAAGTGGAAGAATCAGGTCACTCGTAACCAAAGGAGAGATTCAACAATGAGAAAGCTCGGAATCATTTTGATCGCTATTGCGACATGCAGTCTATTTGCTGTACCCGTTCTTGCCCAGACCGACTCCGCCTCGAACCTGGAAACTACGATGGCCCTTCACTGGATGGCGGTAGCCATGGGAATCGCCGCCGCCGGCTGCGGGATCGCTCAGGCCAAAGCCGTCTCCGGAGGCTGCGAGGGTGTGGCCCGGAACCCAGGCGCCGTCGACACGATTCGGTTCTTTATCATTCTGGGACTGGCCTTTATCGAATTTCTTGCGCTGCTGACGTTCGTCGTCATCTTAATCTTTTACTTCAGGTTTTAGACGGCCATGGGTCCGCTGCGCAAATTGTGAAAGCGTGGCAGACCCCTTCCGGGGCGAAGGAGCGGGTGTCGATTGCCAGACTTCGATGCCGCGAAACAATGGGATGTGGTCCGTCATGGAGCGGCGTCGCCGGGGCCTCCCGACGGCGGGAGGCGCCGGCCATTGGCCGGCCGGCTGCTGGCGGGGATCGTAATCGGCCTTGTCCTGATCGGCCTGGCCGCCGTCGTGGGACGCGCACGAGACCTCCACTTCCGGTTTCAGACTGGAATCCCTCCACCGACCGGCTCCTTCGATGAAGGGTTTTACCGGCATCCGGTTCTGACGCTCGTTCACATCTTCCCCGGTTTCATCTTCCTGACGCTGGGGCCGCTTCAGTTCTGGACTCGCTTGCGCGTGCGCTGGATTCGCCTGCATCGCTGGACGGGTAGAGCGTACCTGGTCTGCGGTCTGATCGTGGGCCTCACCGCCCTGATCATGGGTTTTGCGATCGGCTTCGGCGGGGCCAATCAAACAACGGCCAACACGGTTTTCGGAGGCATCTTTCTGTTCTGTCTCGTGCGGGCCTATCAATGCGTCAGAAACGGAAAGATCGCCTTGCATCGCGAATGGATGATCCGCGGCTTCGCGATCGGGTTGGCCATCGCTTCCATGCGTCCGCTGGTCGGGCTTTTTCTAGTTTTCAGCAACCTGCAGGCCCAGGAAATTCTCGGCATCGTTTTCTGGCTGGCTTTCACCATCCACCTTCTGACCGCCGAAGTTTGGATCAACCATACGCGAATGCCGGGAGCTTAGGAGGGAGGGACGGGTTTCAGGTTTCAAGAAAAGAATTTTGCCGCGCCGAAGGCGTCGAACCACGAACCGCGTTTTGGGAATTGGGCGCTTCAAATAACCTGAAACCTGAAACCTGGAACCTCTCACCGCTCCGGTTCGACGATGCGGTGCCGGCGATTCAGTTCAGGGGATTCGATGATCTGCCTGATTCCCGACGGCCAGAAGATTTCGAGGCGCTCGACTTCGGAAATCGAACCCAATCCGAAATAGAGGAAGGGTTCGGAGGAGGA
>DATKAT010000151.1:0-13591 GCA_035514675.1 Acidobacteriota bacterium
AGCTCTCCCAGCGCGCCCGCGGTCGTCGCTTCCAAAGCTTCGAAGATGCCCGGCGTCAGAAGGTACCTGCCGATGATGGCCAGGTTGGAGGGGGCTTCAGACTGCGCGGGCTTTTCGACCATATCTTCAATTTCGAAGTAATTTCCGCTGGAGGCGCCTTCATTTCGGATGGAGACGAGCCCATAACGGGAGACCGTTTCCCATGGGACCTCCATCACCGCAACGACGCTGCACCCGGTGGATTCGTACACATCCAGAAGCTGCCTCATACATGGCGTTTCGCCCAGGATGATGTCGTCGCCGAGACAGACCCCAAACGGCTCGTCGCCGATGGCATGCTTCGTCACCAGAACGGCGTGTCCCAGTCCGAGCGGCTCTTTTTGGCGGACGGAAGTGATGGAAATCATCCGCGAGACGGCCCGGACCGTTTTCAGGAGCGTTTCTTTGCCCTGCAGCGCCCTCTCCAGTTCCAGGTCGGTGTCGAAATGGTCTTCGATGGAATTCTTTCCTTTCCGCGTGACAAAAACAATTTCATTCAAACTTGAATCCACAGCTTCTTCGACGACGTACTGAATGGTGGGTTTATCGATGATGGGCAGCATCTCCTTGGGGATCGTCTTGGTTGCCGGCAGAAAGCGGGTGCCCAGGCCGGCGGCGGGAATGACTGCTTTGCGAACTGCCTTCATGAACGTGCTCCTTGCGACGGATATGGTATGGAATTGTACGAAGCACCGGATTTCGGGCGCGTCGGTCTCGGTAAAAATCGGGGATCGAGCGAAGCCGCCTGAACTTGACATGCTAGGCGGGCGATCATATATTCCATCAGGCTCAGTCGGGAGATTCTGCCGTATGCCACTTTACGAGTACCAATGTCTGAAGTGTAAGCGAACGTTCGAAATCATACAAAAATTTTCCGACCAACCCGTGCTGAAGTGTCCCGCTTGTAAGGGTGAAGTGGAGCGTCTCCTTTCGGCGCCTGCGATCCAGTTCAAGGGTTCGGGGTGGTACGTAACGGACTATTCAGCAAAGTCAAACTCCTCATCGAAGTCGACCGAATCGAAGGGCAAGGAAGGGTCCGCTGAAAAAGAGTCGAAACCGGAAACGAAGAAGGAACCGGTTGCCGCCGGGGATTGAGCCTTCGTGAGAATCTTGATTGTAGGCTCGGGCGGACGCGAGCACGCTCTGGCATGGAAGGTGAGTCAGAGCGCCCGGGTGAAGAAAGTGTTTTGCGCTCCGGGCAACGGAGGCACCTCCTCCATTTGCGAGAATCTTTCCTTTGCCGACAATGCCGCGCTGGTCACATTCGCTGAAGAAAACTCGATTGATTTGACCGTTGTCGGTCCGGAGGCGCCCTTGGTGGAAGGCCTGGCGGATCGATTGCGAAGTCGGGGCCTGGCCGTGGTGGGGCCTTCGGCCGACGCCGCACGGCTGGAGGGGAGCAAGGCTTTCGCCAAGGAGTTCATGGCGCGAAACTCGATTCCAACGGCGGCTTTCGAGGTTTTCGATCGAGCGGGTTCGGCCGACGCCGCCTTGAAAAAGGGGGCCTTTGAATTTCCAGTCGTCGTGAAGGCGGACGGATTGGCGGCCGGCAAAGGGGTGCTCATATGCGAGGACCTGCAGCAGGCGTTGACCGCTGTCGACACGATCATGCGCCGCAAGTCGTTCGGCGAGGGCGGAAGCCGCGTTGTCATAGAAGAATTCCTCGAGGGCGAAGAAGCTTCCTTCATGGTCTTTACCGACGGGGATGCGGTCGTTCCCATGGCGCCCTCGCAAGATCACAAGTCGATCTACGATGGAGACGTAGGGCCCAACACGGGCGGGATGGGGGCGTACTCCGTTGATGGCATGTTGTCGGATTCCCTTCGTCGGCAGGTTTTACAGGATGTGATTCTGCCGGCTGTCGAGGGAATGAAGCAGGAGGGGTGTCCATTCTCTGGAATTCTGTATGCGGGGCTGATGCTGACCCATTCGGGACCCAAGGTTTTGGAGTTCAACGCGCGATTCGGAGACCCGGAAACCCAGGCCGTCCTTCCCCGCCTAGATTCGGATGTCGTCGATTTGTTTGAGGCTGCGGCGCACGGAGAATTGTCAGGCGTCGCGGCCGAATGGTCGAAAGACGCCTCCGTCTGCGTCGTGCTGGCATCATCCGGATATCCCGGCGCCTATCAGACCGGAAAAGAGATCACCGGAATCCAGATGGCTGAAGAGGAACGTCGGACGATGGTTTTTCACGCCGGGACGGAGAGCCGCAACGGTCGGATTGTAACGTCCGGCGGCCGAGTCTTGGGCGTCACTTCGCTGGCGGCCTCCCTGGATGAGGCGATCATGAAGGTCTACGAGGCCGTCAACCGGATTCACTTTGAGGGAATGTACTATCGGCGGGATATTGCCGCCAAAGGGCTGCAACGCCTCCCGCTGGCGTAGTGTCCTGAGTCCGGGCTAGCCAGGATCGGGCATGAAGCCGGCGAAGGTCCACATCCGGCGATTCGTCCTGTCGCGCCGATACGAATAAAACAGCTCGCTGCGGCAGACGGTGCACAGGCCGCTGTCATAGACAGTTGAAACCCCCGATCGCACCATCTGGCGGACGTTCGCCTCGACCAGGTCCAGGCGACCCCCTTGGATCAAAGGCTCCAGCTCGTGGCCGGCTTCCGCAAAGCCGCGGCGCACTTCATCTCCTACTTCGTAGCAGCAGACCCGGATGGAAGGTCCGATGGCGCAAACAATCCGACTGGGGATTGCGCCGACCTGCCGCATGCGCTGCAGGCCCTTTTCCACGATCCGATCCCGCGTGCCTCGCCAGCCCGCGTGGAATAGGCCGATGATTTGGGCATCCGCATCCACCGCGATGATTGGAAGGCAATCGGCGGTCCGGATCATGCCGATCAGACCGCTCCGGCTGAATATCAAGCCGTCGGCATCTTGAGCGATCGCCGGATTCGCGCTGTGTGCGGTCAGATCACGGCAGTCACTGGAGTGCACCTGGCGGATCAGAGCGACCGTATAATCGGTCGCGACGCCCAAACCGTCCACGTAAGTTCGCGCGACTTCCTCGGACAGGCGGTCATCTTTCAGGCCAAGCGAGGCATCGGTCTTGCGCGAGGAGGTTCCGTGAATAAAATATGGGAGGTCTTTCAGCGGGGTGAACTGAAAAAATGGCGTCTTCCGGGGTGAAATTTCCTCGCGAAACACCGATAAAGGTTAGCATACGGTCGTGGTGGTCGGAATTGGAGTCGATATCGTGGAGGTGGAGCGGATTCGCCGCGCTTTGGAGGGAGGCGGGGCGATGGTGCGGAGAGTATTTACGGAAGTGGAGATTCAATACTGCACGGAGCGCAAGAACCGCTACCAGCACTTCGCGGGTCGGTTCGCCGCAAAGGAGGCGGCACTAAAGGCGCTGGGGACGGGCTGGCAGGAGGGAATCCGATGGAAGGATGTGGAAGTCGTCGCCGGAGAGCTGGGCGCTCCCCAGATCCGGTTAAACGGCAAAGCCCGGGAGCGCTTTGAAAAGATCGGCGCAGACCGGGCCCACGTTACGATCACGCATGCCGAAGCCTACGCGGTATCCGTCGTCGTTCTGGAATCGAACTCCGGAAAGGCGGAAGGCTGAAGAGGGCTCGAATCCTGACAGGAACGCAAAACCGACACCCTCAGGAATTCTCCGCTGGCTCCAATGACCGTCCCTTCTTCGAGTTGGTTTGCAGGGATTTTCGGATCGGTCTGAACCTTGAGGTAATTCCCGGAAATTCCGCTCCGATGTCCGTCGCGAACCTCCGTCAAGGTGAGAAAGCGCAGCGATTGCCCCATAAACGATTCGCGAAAGCGCCGATTTTTGTCTTCCGAGATCGCCCGCAGTTCGGCCGCCCGTCTGCGAATAGTCCTGTTGCGAACTTTACCGTTCATTTCGGAAGCGATCGTGCCGCTGCGGTCGCTGTAGGGGAATACGTGCAGGTAGGTGAAGGGCAACTGGCTGACGAATCGGACCGTCTCCCGGTGTTCGGCGGAGGTTTCACCGGGAAACCCGGCGATCAGATCGGTTCCGATAGCGGCGTGGGGAAGTCGGTTACGAACGCGTTCGACGATCGACCCGAAGCGGGAAGCGTTATAGGGTCTCAGCATCCGCTTTAAGACCGAGTCCGACCCGCTTTGGAGGCAAATGTGGAAGTGAGGCGCGATCCGCGGTTCGGCGGCGGCCAGCTCAATGATACGTTCGGACAGGGCCATGGGTTCGATCGAACTGATCCTCACCTGCCCCAGCCCCGGGACCTCCAGGATCCGCTTCAGCAGTTCGTCGAGCGGGCAGCGAGGCTGCAGGTAGGTCCCGTAAGTTCCGATGTGGATGCCAGTCAACACGATTTCACGGAACCCTATGCGGACCAGCCGTTGCACATGACCGAGGATTTGCTGGACTGGCGCGCTGCGGCTGGGACCTCGAACGGAAGGGATGATGCAGTAAGTGCATTTGGCGTCGCAGCCGTCCTGGATCTTCACAAAAGGACGGGTCTTGCCGCCGATCTCGATGGACGGCGTCAGCTCCATGGAGCGCGTCTTCTTGAAATCGTCCAGGTACAGGCGGGCCAGCTCATTTTCCGTCGGCGGCACAGCTTCTTCCGCCGCGGCCAGCTCTACCAGCTCGTGCTTTCGGGAATTCCCGACAACGGCGGCGACGCCTGGGATTTTCGACATAGCCGCCGGATCTCGCTGCGCGTAGCAGCCCGTAACAAAGACCTTGGCTTCGGGGTTTTCCCTAAGCAGTCTCCGTGTCATCTGGCGGACCTGTTGATCTGAGCGGTGAGTGACCGTGCAGGAGTTGACGACGATCAAGTCCGCTTCCCGTGCCCGATCGGTCTCCTGAAACGAGCGGGACTTCAAGGCCTCGCGCAGCGCGTCGCTATCGGCCTGATTGGTGCGGCAACCGAAAGTCGCAATCAAGAACTTTCTGGACATGGCCCTAAGTCGCGATTCCGACCCCTTCGCTTCGCAACCAGGCCAGCTGACCGCAGGCTGCCGAAATGTCGTCGCCTCGAGTCTTCCTCACAAAAACGGCCACCTGCCGCTCGGTGAGGATCCGGCAGAAGCGCTGCACCCGCTCCGGATCGGGCCGCGAATGGGGCAGTCCAGAATTCGGATTGTACGGCAGGACGTTAACTTTCGCGGGTATTCCCTTCAGGAGATTCGCCAGCCGAACGGCGTCCCGATCGGAATCGTTTTCATTCTTCAGCAGCACGTACTCGAAAGTCAGCCGCCTCCTCGGATCGTCGCGGTAAAGCCGACCGCAGACGTTCAGAAGATCCTCGATATTCCACTTGCGGTTGATCGGCATGATGCGGTCGCGCAATTCCCCCGTGGTGGCATTTAAGGAGATGGCCAGGTTGGGAGTGAACTCTTCGCCCAGCATCTTTTCCAACACCGGCGCCACGCCCGACGTGGAGATCGTGATTTTTCTCCGGGAGAGATTCATTCCTTCTGGATCGGTCAACAGTTGGAAGGCCCTCATGACGTTCCGATAATTGTACAGCGGCTCACCCATCCCCATAAAGACGACGTTGAAGACGCCTGGTGTCAGTAGTTTCTCCTGAATGACTCCCAAGACTTGGCCCACGATTTCCCCGGGCTTCAAGTTTCTAAGGAGCCCCATCCGCGCCGTCATGCAAAAAGTGCAGCCGACGCCGCAACCTACCTGAGACGAGATGCACAGCGTGTCCCGGCTCGGTTCCGGAATGTAGACGCTTTCGATCCTCAGTCCGTCTTCCAGTTCCATTAGAAACTTGACCGATCCGTCAGAGGAGTCTTGGCGATTCGCCACCGATGGCAAAGTGACCCGAAAATCTCGCGCAAGCCTCTCTCGGAACGCAACCGGCAGATCGGTCATCTCGGTCCATTTAAAGATTCTCCTGCGATAAATCTGGTGATAGAGCTGCTTGCCTCGGAACGGCCGTTCGCCCATTTCCACCGCCAACGCAACCAATTCCTGTCTGGAAAGACCCAGGAGATTTTTCCTTTTCATACTGGACTGCTACATTTTACCCCACCGTGAGGGTATGTGTTTTGGGAAGCGGAAGCGGCGGAAACTCCACTCTGGTGGATACGGGAAAGACCCGTCTGCTGGTGGACGCGGGTTTTGGAATGCGCAGTCTTCGCCGCCGCCTTCGCGACGCCGGCCTCTCGCTGAACCGACTGGACGCTGTACTGATCAGCCACGGGCACCGGGACCACGTCTGCGCCGCCGCCGCCATTTCAAAGCATTTCAACTGTCCGGTTTTTGCAAGCCAAGGAACCCGCCGCGAGGCGGCCGATCTCCAGAGCTTCGACCGGGTCGAGACCTTCGAACCCCTTGCCTCCTTTCAAATCGGCGATCTCCGCTGCCTCCCCTTTCCGGTGTCTCATGACGCCGGCCAGCCGGTGGGGTTTCGCCTGTCGTGGGAGGGGATTCACGGAACCGTCCTGACCGACATCGGAGAACTGACGGAAGCCGCCGCGGTTCACCTCGGCCGTTGCGACTGGATGGTGGTGGAGTCGAATCACGACGAGGAAATGGTCAAGCTCGGGCCATATCCGTGGCACTTGAAGAAGCGGATCCTGGGGTCCAGCGGGCACCTGTCAAATCAGGCGCTGGCGGTTTTCCTGTCCGGCGAGTTCGACGGGCAGGCGCGCCACATCTTCCTTGCGCATCTGAGTCGCAACAATAACCACCCGGAACTGGCCGTCGAGTCGGCCACCTCCGCGCTGTCGCGACGCAACGGAAACGGGCGGCCTCCGGGTCATGTCGTCCACTTGACTCACCAAGACAAACCCTCGATAGTCTTATCTTTATGATTTCTCGTTACTCCCGCCCCGAAATGGCGGAGGTCTGGTCCGACGAAAACAAGTTTCGGACTTGGTTGCGCGTCGAACTGGCGGTCAGTCAAGTGCTGGCGGAGCGGGGCGAAATCCCACGGAAGGCGTACGAGGAACTCCAGTCGAAGGCCGCCTTCAACTTGGATCGCATTGCCGAAATTGAAAGCGAAGTGCGCCACGACGTCATCGCCTTTACCATGGCCGTTGCTGAAAGTGTGGGGGAGGCCTCGCGCTATCTGCATCTGGGGCTGACTTCGACCGACGTGGTGGATACCGCACAGGCGCTGTTGGTTCGACAGGCTTCCGATCTGATCGAAGCGGAGATGCGTCGGCTCATGGAGACCCTGCGGCGCCAGGCGTTTCGCTACAGGGACGCGATCATGATCGGACGGACTCACGGGATTCACGCCGAGCCGACGAGCCTGGGCGTGAAGATGGCAGTTTGGCACGCCGAAATGCAGCGGAATCTGGACCGCTTCCGACAGGCCCGGCAACGGCTGGAGGTCGGAAAGATCAGCGGCCCAGTCGGCACTTTTTCACATCTTCCTCCCGCAGTGGAGGAGGAAGCGTGCCGGCGACTCGGAATCGGATTCGCCCGGGCTTCGACGCAGACTCTCCAGCGCGACCGCCACGCGGAGTACTTGTGCTGTCTGGCCATCATCGGAGGTACGTTTGACAAGATCGCCACAGAAATCCGGCATCTGCAGCGAACCGAGGTGGGGGAGGTGGCCGAATCCTTCCACCCCGGCCAGAGGGGGAGTTCCGCTATGCCCCACAAGCGCAACCCTATCACCTGCGAGCAGATCAGCGGCCTGGCTCGAGTGCTTCGGGCCAACGCCCATGTCGCTCTGGAGAACATGCCCCTGTGGCATGAGCGAGACATTTCACATTCTTCGGCCGAAAGGGTGGTTCTTCCAGACAGTACGACGCTGACGCATTATTTGGCGGGAAAGCTCGAGCAGGTTCTCTCCGGCCTGGTGGTGCATAGGGAAAGGATGCGGCAGAATCTGGAACTGACCGGAGGGCTCATTTATTCGAGCGCGCTCCTGCTGGACCTGGTTCGCCGAGGCGCGTTGCGGGAGAGCGCATACGGTTGGATTCAGAGAAACGCCATGAAGGTATGGAACGAAGGAGCCGACTTCCAAAGCCTGCTTCTTTGCGATTCCGACATTCGACGCTTTCTTTCAGAAGAGGATATTCGCAACAGGTTCCGCTCGGACCGCCCGCTGGAGCACATCGAGGAGGTCTTTCGACGCGTCTTTGATTCGGCCCATGAAACTGAACCCTCTCTTTCCTGACAATAAAACCCTTGGGATCTTTACTGACCTTTACGAACTGACCATGTCGGCCGCTTTTTTCGAGTCCGGCCGCCACCATCAAAATGCCACATTCGAGCTATTTACCCGCAAACTGCCCGGCAACCGCAGCTTCTTGATTGCTGCCGGTCTCCCCCAGGGTCTCCACTATCTTCTCCAGGCCGGGTTTTCCGAGTCGACCATCCGATACTTGCGCGATCAGGAGGCGTTTGCGGGAGCGCGCGACGAATTCTTTGAATCGCTGAAGGACTTCCAGTTCTCCGGCACTGTGCGAGCGCTTCCGGAAGGGACGGTCTTTTTCGCCGGCGAGCCGATCCTGCAGGTCACTGCGCCTGTGATGCAGGCGCAGATTGCGGAGACCTATCTGATCAGCGCCTTGAACGTTCAGAGCATGGTCGCGACCAAGGCAGCTCGACTTTGCGAAGCTGCGGGCGGTCGTCCCGTGGTCGATTTCGGAACCCGCCGCGCACACGGGCCCCAGGCCGGTCTGCTGGCCGCGAGGGCGGCCTATATGGGCGGCTGCGCCGGCACCAGCAACGTGCTGGCCGGCTACCATGAAGGCATTCCCCTGTACGGAACCATGGCTCATTCCTTCGTCCAATTCTTTGAAAGCGAAGAGATCGCGTTCCGGACGTTTCAACGAACCTTTCCGGACCACTCGATTCTGCTGGTCGATACCTATGACACGCTGGAGGGGGTTCGAAAGGCCATTTCGCTGCGAAAGCCAATTCAGGGGATCCGACTGGACAGCGGGAACCTGCTTGAGTTGGCCAAGGAAAGCCGCAGGCTTCTGGATCAGGCAGGACTGCAGGAGGCGAAGATCTTTGCGAGTGGAAATCTAAATGAGGAGAAGCTCAAGAGGCTGCACCTTGAAAATGCTCCGATCGACGCTTACGGCGTGGGGACGGATCTGGTTGTTTCTACGGACGCTCCGGGCTGCGACCTCGTATACAAGCTGGTGGAGGTGGACAGGGAAGGGGAGCCGGTCCCAGCGTACAAGACCAGCGAGGAGAAGGCGACTCTGCCGTTTCGAAAACAGATATGGCGAACGACGAGAGACGGTAAGTTTCAGGAGGATATAATCGCAGTGGATGGGGAGGCGCCGATTTTCCGCGAAAAGACCGAGACGGCCCCACTGCTGGAGGCCTACATCGAACAAGGTCGGCCGGTCCGCGAGCCCGCATCGCTGGAGGAGGCCCGCAGCCGCGTCCAGAGCCAGATCAAGTCGCTTCCAGAGTCGATGCGAAGTCTGGAATCGCCTGATTCGTATCCGGTACGCTTGAGTCCGCGGCTTCAGGATTTCCAAAAGCGAATCCTGAAGGAAGAGCGCTGACGCCAACTCCAGGAGAACTGATATGCGCATCAATGACGTGATCGAATACATCGACAGGAATTCCGAAGAGTTTCTGGCTCAGTTGATCGAATTCCTGCGAATTCCGAGCGTCAGCACCGATCCGAAGCGGAAGGAGGACGTGACGCGAGCGGCCGAATTTACCGCAGATCAACTTCGCCTAGCGGGTATGACGCGGGTCGAAATCGTTGCGACTCCGGGCCACCCGATCGTCTATGGGGAGCGGGTGGAGGACCCCTCCCTGCCCACCGTCCTCGTTTACGGACACTATGACGTGCAGCCGGAAGATCCGGTCGAACTATGGGAATCCCCCCCCTTTGAGCCGACCGTACGAAACGGCGAACTGTTCGCCCGAGGCGCGGCCGACGATAAGGGACAGGTCATGATCCACTTCAAAAGCGCCCAAGCCTACGTTCAGACTCAGGGAAGGCTTCCGGTCAATATGAAGTTCCTCATCGAAGGCGAAGAAGAAATCGGAAGCGATCACCTGGACCGGTTTGTCAAAGAGAATGCCGAGTTGCTTTCCTGCGACGCCGTCGTTATCTCAGACACCACGATGTTCAGCCGAGATGTGCCTTCGCTGTGTTACGGCCTGAGGGGTCTGGCATACGTTCAGCTGGAAGTCCGCGGGCCGAATCGGGATCTGCACTCCGGCTCATTCGGAGGTCCGGTTGACAATCCGGCTCAAGTGCTGGCCCGGATGCTGACCTCGATGAAAGACCAGGACGATCGGATTACGATCCCCGGCTTTTACGACAAGGTCCGGGAATTGACGACTCGAGAGCGCGAGGAGTTCGCTCGGCTTCCGTTTGATGCGGAAGCGTTCAAAAAGGACTTGGGCGTGCAGGCGTTGGCCGGCGAAAAAGGGTACACGACGCTGGAACAGGTTTGGGCTCGACCCACTCTGGAGGTCAACGGAATGATCAGCGGCTTCGTCGGCGAAGGCGCAAAGACGGTTTTGCCCGCACTCGCCATGGCGAAAGTCAGCATGCGCCTGGTCCCGGATCAAAACCCGAAGGAAATTGAAGATCTGTTTGTAGACTACGTGCGAAGAATTGCTCCGCAGACGGTGGAGGTGGCCGTGACTCCTATGCACGGAGGCAGGCCTTGGGTGGCCTCTCTCGATCACCCGATCCTTCAAGCGGCAGCCGACGCCGTTGAGAAGGGCTTCGGGAAGCGCCCGGTGTTCCAGCGAGAAGGGGGCTCGATTCCGGTCGTCTCCACTTTTACCGAGCTGTTGAAGGTTCCCACCGTGATGATGGGAATCGGACTCCCCGACGAAAACGCGCACGCACCCAATGAAAAGCTCGATCTCGGCCACTTCTACAAAGGAATCAAGAGCTCCGCGTACTTTCTCGATATTCTGGCGAAGAAGAGGGATGAGGTGGAGTGACGGGAGTCAGGAGTCAGGAGTCAGGAGTCAGGAGTCAGGAGTCAGGAGTCAGGAGTCAGGAGTCATTCTGCGGGCACGTGAGTTTCTTTCATTTGTCAAGGCGTGATCGCAGGTTTCTGCCGCGCCCTCGCGGGCGCTCTCGATGTGGGGGAGCTTCCAACCCTCACGGACTGGGCTAGCCCGCATTTCTCACACGGCTCCGTCGCGAGGCGGCGGAGAGCGGCGTGGATACAAGGCGCGCGACGAAGGCCCGCGCAGTCGTACTCGTGCAGTACGTCGAGCAGGCCGAGGAGGGGCAACGCAGTAGCCGCGCCGCTCTCCGGTGCCGCAGTAGGAGACGTGTGAGAAATGCGGGCTAAAACCTGGCGGCCTTCCGGCCTCACTCAGGCCCGCCAGCTCATCGAACCGCCCTACGCAGAACGAAGCACCTGAAACCCGGAACCTCAAACCTGGAACCTGAAACCTGGAACTCCCTCATTCGAACGCGGAAATTCCGGTGATGCTTTGGCCGAGAATTAGCGTGTGGATGTCGTGGGTGCCTTCGTAGGTGATCACCGATTCGAGGTTGTTCATGTGACGGAATACGGGGTACTCGTTCAAGATGCCGTTGGCCCCCAGAATGTCGCGGGCATTGCGCGCGACTTCGAGCGCCATGCGCACGTTGTTGCGCTTCGCCATCGACACTTGATCGAAGCGGTATTTCCCGTCGTCCTTCAACCTGCCGAGGCGATGGGCGAGCAGTTGCGCTTTGGTGATTTCTGTCAACATTTCGACCAGCTTGGCCTGCACCAATTGATGTGAAGCGATCGGACGGTTGGAGAACTGTTTCCGCTCCAGGGACCATCGCAGGGCGGTTTCGTAGCAAGCCATAGCGCTGCCAACGGCGCCCCACGCGATGCCGTAACGGGCCTGGGTCAGGCACATCAGAGCGTTTTTCAATCCGTCCGTACCGGGCAGCAGGCTTGAGTCCGGAACCGTGCAGTCGTCCAGAATCAGCTCCGAAGTGATGGACGCGCGCAACGAGTGCTTGTGGTGGTAGTCCTTCGTCTCGAAACCGGGAGCGCCTCGCTCTACAAGGAATCCCCGCACCCGTTCGTCTTCGCATTTGGCCCAGACGACGGCCACGTCTGACACGCTGCCGTTTGTAATCCAGGCCTTATTGCCGTTGAGGACGTAGGCGTCTCCTTTCTTGCGAGCGCGGGTCCTCATGCCACTCGGATTGGACCCGAAGTCGGGCTCCGTCAGGCCGAAACATCCGATAGCCTGCCCCGACTGGAGCGCCGGCAGCCAGCGTTCTTTCTGCTCTTCGCTCCCAAACGCGTGAATCGGAAACATCACCAGGGCGCCCTGCACGGAAACGAAACTGCGGAGACCGCTGTCACCGCGCTCCAGTTCCTGCATGATCAACCCGTAGGCGACGTTGTTCAAACCCGCGCAGCCGTATCCTTCAAGATTTGCTCCGAAGTAGCCGAGCTTGCCCATCGGCTCGACTAAATCCATTGGAAATGTCCCCTGCATATAGTGCTCTTCGATGATCGGGATCACCTGATCGTCAACGAAATCACGAACGCTATCGCGCACCATCCGTTCTTCGTCGCTGAGCAAACCGTCCAGATCCATGAAATCGACGCCTTGACTTGCCATCGGGTCAATATAGCACAGGGAATAGCCGAAACCCGGCGGAGCCCACGGACCGCAATTCAATCAACACGAGCCCTTTCCACTCCCGCCCGACCAAGGCTCGTCGCGCTGACTATTGAAGAAAAATTTCGTATCCTATGGATATACGATGATCATTGGTCTGACTGGGCGAAATGCTTCCGGAAAGGGCGAAGCCGCGGAATTTCTGAAATCGAAGGGGTTTTACTACCACTCGCTTTCGGACGTGATTCGGGAAGAGGTGCAGAGGCGGGGCCAGGAAGTGACTCGGGACAACCTGGTGGCTGCCGGGCGGGATTTGCGCTCGCGGAACGGGGGCGGGATTCTGGCAGAGGAAATCGTGCGACGCCTGGAGGCGGATAAGAACTACGTCGTCGATTCATTTCGACATCCGGAGGAAGTTCAAGCATTTCGCCGCCTCCCCGGCTTTTACTTGATTTCGATGGAAGCTTCGCCGGAAGTTCGTTTCAGGAGAATTCAGGAGCGAGGGAGAGAGCGCGATCCGTCCAGCATCGAAGAATTTCGACGTCTGGAAGAAGAGGAGTCGACCAGTCGTTCGCCCGAAGGACAAGATCTGACCGGGACGGAGGCCCTGGCCGATTTCCGCGTTCGCAACGAAGGCTCCCTTGCTGAGCTGCACGATTCCCTTGGGGAGCTCGTCCAAGACCTTTTTTCCCGTTTTACGCGTCCAGGATGGGATGAGTACTTCATGAAAATCGCACAGGTGGCCTCCTTGCGTAGCAATTGCGTCAAGAGGAAAGTGGCCGCGATCATCGTTCGGGAAAGACGCGTCGTCTCAACCGGTTACAACGGCACTCCAAGAGGAACGAAGAACTGTTACGAAGGAGGGTGCCCTCGTTGCAACAATCTGGCCGACAGCGGAACACGGCTGGACGAATGTCTTTGTTCCCACGGGGAAGAGAACGCCATCACGCAGGCTGCGTATCATGGCGTAAGCGTGAAGGGAGCGACGCTTTACACTACGTTCGCTCCCTGTTTGATGTGTACGAAGATGATCATTAACGCGGGGATCAG
>DATKAT010000152.1:0-8008 GCA_035514675.1 Acidobacteriota bacterium
CGGACCGATGAGTCCAGCGTGAGCATCGACCGCGTGTTCCTGAACGGAATCAATGTGTATCTGCAGCAGAAGTACCCGTTCTTTCGACGGACGAACCGACTGCTGGACGCGCTGATCGATCGGACATTTCTGCTCAGGCTGGTATCCCGCTTCGCGTCGGCGACCGACCCGAAGGATTTGGGTGCGCTGACGGTGTCGATTCTGAAGGGCCAGGACGGGAATCAGAAGAGGGAACTGGCGAAGCTGGTGGAATGGATCAGGCAGGAGGTTCGGCCCGAAATCATTCAGCTGACCAATACGATGTTTGCCGGGATGGCCGGATTGCTCAAGCAGGAGACGAAGGCGCCCGTCCTTGCCGCTTTGCAGGGGGAAGACCTCTTCCTGAGCGGACTCATCGAACCTTATCGTTCCCGGGCTCTGGATGTGCTTCGCGAACGCCTGAAGGACGTAGACGGTTTTATCGCTCCCAGCGCCTACTACGCCGGTTTCATGTCAGAATTTCTAGAGATTCCGCGCAACAAGATACATGTGGTTCGACTGGGGCTGAATCTGCAAGGGTACGGTCAGTCGCTGTCGAAAAGATACGACGGCTCTCCGACCATCGGGTATCTGGCCCGCATCTGTCCGGAAAAGGGGTTGCACGTTCTGATTAAGGCCTTTCGTCTGCTTTCTCGCATGCCGCGTTCGAGCGACGTGAAGCTCAAGGTCGCCGGCTATCTAGGGAAGCGGGACCGGCCATACTTCAAGCGCCTTTTAAAGAACCTGGCGCAGGCGGGATTAGAGGACCGATTCGAGTACCTGGGAGAAGTCGATCGGGAAGGCAAGATGGAGTTTTTCAACTCCATCGACGTATTTTCCGTCCCCACCACATATCACGAACCAAAGGGGATTTACGTACTGGAGGCGATGGCCAGCGGAGTTCCGGTCGTACAGCCCCGCCACGGCGCCTTTCCCGAGCTGGTTGAGTCGACTGGAGGCGGGATTCTAGTTGAGCCGGGTTCTGCGGAATCTCTCGCCTCATCGATCGATGCGCTTCTCCAGGACTACAGTCAACGGAAAACCCTGGGCCGCCGAGGCGCGGCTGCTGTCCAAAGAGCTTACAGCGACGAAGGAATGGCTGAAGCGTCTCTGGCCGTCTACCGTCAGTACCTGCAGCCGTCCTGAGAGTCGACATTGCATATGGCCTCATTGAAGGTTTCTGAGCTTCAGAAGCATTTTGAAAGCGGTCCGCATCGAGTCGATGTCTTAAAGGGGATTTCCTTTCAGATGAAAGGGGCCGAAAGTTTGGCCGTCACCGGGCCCTCAGGTTCCGGGAAGAGCACTCTCCTTCATTGCGTTGGAACGCTGACGCATCCCTCATCCGGCAGCGTCGAGATCGACGCCAGGAATCCTTTCGACTTGCCGGAGCCGGAACTGGCCCGCTTTCGGAATCGGCGGATCGGGTTCGTTTTTCAGGACCCGTACCTGCTGCCGCAGTACTCATTGTTGGAAAACGTGCTGATTCCGGCCATGGCCTATTCCAGCGAGGCGGACGGGGCCATGGAACGGGCGATGGAACTGATCCGGAACGTGCGTCTGGAGCATCGGTTGCACCATCGGCCGGCAGAGCTCTCCGGAGGCGAACGCCAGCGGGCGGCGGTGGCGCGCGCCCTGATGAACCGACCGGCTCTTCTACTGTGCGACGAGCCGACCGGGAGTCTCGATCGATCGACGGCCCAGGTCGTCGCTGATTTGTTATTTGAACTGCACCGGGCGGAAGAAAATATTCTGATCGTGGTCACCCACAGCTTGGAACTGGCCAGCCGATTTCCCACCAGCATGGAGCTCCAAGAGGGCCGATGCGTCGAAGCCTGATTTACTTTTGGCGTATGAATCTGGCCGTGGCCCTGGGGTCGGCCGTCACCGCTGCGGTGCTGACCGGCGCCCTGGTGGTGGGGGATTCCATGCGGGGCAGTCTGCGCCAGATCACGCTGGATCGTCTGGGCGGCGTCGACCATATATTGCTTTCCGGCCGGTTTTTCCGCGAGGAACTGGCGGAAGACGTTTCGACTTCCGATCGGTTTCGAGATCGCTTTCTGGCCGCAGCGCCCGCCATTGTCCTGGAGGGGACCGCAATTGGCGCAGACTCTGAACGGAGGGCCAGAAACGTCAGAGTCTATGGAATTGACGAGCGATTCTTCGAAGTCTACGGGGAGGAGGCGGAGTCCTTTTTTGAATCGGACGCGGGCGACGCGCGCTCGATGTTTCCTTCCGCGGTCATCAACGCGTCGCTGCAGGGCAGGCTGTCCATCCAGCAGGGCGATTCGATTCTGGTTTCGTTCCCTCAGCCGAGCGACGTGCATTCGGAATATGTGCTGGGCAGCCGGGACCCGGTCAGCCTCACTGGCGCCGTTAGGCTCACGGTGGAGCGCACGATCCCGGACAGCGGCATCGGCAGGTTCGGCCTGGAACTGCACCAAAGCGTCCCTCTGAACCTTTTCGTTCCGCTTTCCGTGTTGCAGAGATCCACCGGCAGGCAAGGGCGGGCCAACAGCCTGCTGATCTCCGGTACGCCCGAGGGCGAGGGCGGAAACCTCCTGCGCGAGGTCCTTCGGGAAGCGCTGCGCCTGCAGGATCTCCCACTGACCATCCGAACCGAATCTGCGGACCTGATCCTGGAGAGCCGGGAGATGGTGATTCCGCCCAGACTCGAGCAGACGGCCCTGCGAGCTGTAGAGGAACAGGGGCTGAGCTCGCGACGCGTGCTGACCCATCTGGCCAATACCATTCGTGCAGGCGACCGCAGCATCCCCTATTCCATCGTATCCGCTCTGGAGTTTCCCGTTGGCGGCGATTTCTCGAGTCTGCGGTTGACCGACGGGCAACCGGCTCAACCTCCGGCGCCTGATGAAATCTATCTGAATGCCTGGGCCGCCGAGGAACTTCGCCTGCAACCAGGGGAAACCGTCGAGTTGACCTATTACGTAATCGGGCCGCAAGAACAGTTGGAGACCGAGACGCGCCGATTTCAATTCAAGGGTGCGGCGTCGATGGACGGACTGGGAGCCGATCGGACTCTGACTCCCGAGATACCCGGCATCCACGAAGCGGCGAACATGGCGGATTGGGACCCTCCGGTGCCGATTGATCTGAGCCGCATTCGGCCTCGCGACGAAGAGTACTGGGACCGATTCGGCCCGGCGCCCAAGGCGTTCCTGGCCTACCAGACAGGTCTGGATCTGTGGGAGACCCGCTTTGGGCGAGTGACCTCGATTCGGATCGACGCCGGGGACGAGCCCCAGGACTCCGTGAGCGTAAGGTTCCGGCAGGCCTTACTGGAAACGCTGCAGCCGGATGAAGCGGGCTTCTCATTCCAACCGGTCAAGGAGCAGGGCCTGAAGGCCTCCGGCGGCGCCACCGACTTCGGCGTGCTGTTTTTCGGGTTCAGCTTTTTCCTGATCGCCTCGGCGGCCCTACTCGTCGGTCTGCTGTTCAGTCTGGGCGTCGAGCAACGAGTCCGCGAGGTTGGTTTGCTGCTGGCAGCCGGATATCCTCTGAAGTCGGTGCAGCGGCGCTTCCTGACGGAGGGAGCCTTGATCGCCGGCGCCGGAGCGGTGGCGGGCCTCGTGGGAGCGGTCGCTTATGCCCGCGTCATGATCTTCGGTCTGGAGACCTGGTGGTCGTCGGCAGTGGGGCCGGCCTTCCTGTCGCTTCACGTTTCTCCAATGACGCTGGGCGCTGGATACCTTCTGTCGCTTGTGGTGGTGGCCGCATCGATCTGGTGGTCGGTTCGCAGGCTGGCCAAGATTCCGGCAACGACGCTTCTGGCTGGGTCGATGGGCGGCTCCAGTCCCGGGAGGGCCTCGGGCGGCGCCCGGGTCCTGGCATATGCGGCCGGGTCGTCGGCGCTTGCGTTGCTGGGCTTCGCCCTGGTCACTGGAGCGACTGATTCGGTTGGTCTTTTCTTTGGGATCGGCGTCAGTCTGCTGCTGGGCGGGCTGGCTTTCTTTTCCCTTTGGATGCGCAGTCGCCGCCATGCGCCGATCCGACCGGACAGCCTTGGAATTCCCTTGCGAATCGCCGCTCGAAACAGCGCGCGACATCCGGGAAGGAGCCTGTTGAGCGCAGCGCTGGTCGCCTGCGCCTCCTTCGTAATCGTGGCAGTCGGAGCAAATCGACAGGAGCCGGGTCTGGAACTGCAGGGAAAGGACTCCGGGGCGGGCGGCTTCTCTCTGGTCGGACAGTCCGATATTCCGCTTCCCCAGAACTTGAGCGAATCGGGAGGCCGCTTTGAACTTGGCTTCCCCGACGACGATTCAGAGCGGCTGGATGGGGTTGAAATCATTCCCCTTCGGTTGCGTCCCGGCAACGACGTCAGTTGCCTGAATCTGTATCAAGTCGAAAATCCTCGCATTCTCGGAGTGCCGGATCGCATGATCGAACGCGGCGGATTCCAGTTTCAGCAGACCCTGGGGGAACAAGCGAATCCCTGGAGGCTGCTCGAAACGGATCTGGGGCCTGGGATCATTCCGGCCTTTGCGGATGCGAACTCAGCCCGATGGGTTTTGCATCGAGGTCTGGGCGAGGAACTGCTCCTGGAAAGCGATCGCGGGGAAGCAGTGAAAATTCGACTCGTCGGGTTGCTCCGACGAAGCATCTTTCAGAGCGAGCTGCTGATCTCGCAGGACAACTTCTTGAAGCTGTTTCCAGGTCTGGCCGGACACTCCTACTTCCTCATCGATGCGCCGATCGAGGAGAAAGAGGAGGTCAGCGCTCTGCTTGAGCGAAACCTGGGCGACTTTGGATTCGAGGCGGAGTCGGTGCTGCTCGTGCTATCCAACTATCTGGCGGTGGAAAATACGTACCTGTCCACGTTTCAGACCCTGGGCGGGCTCGGACTGCTCTTGGGAACTCTGGGTCTGGCCATCGTTCTGGTTCGAAACATTATGGAACGACGAGCGGAGTTGGCCACGCTCCGCGCATTCGGGTACCGCCGCTCGAAACTGGCATGGATGGTGGTAGCCGAAAGCGGATTCCTGCTGGTTCTGGGAGTCGCGCTGGGAACGGCCTCGGCGCTGGCGGCAGTTGCGCCGCAGTTGATCGGCGCCGCCGCTCCCGTTCCCTGGGTCGGTCTGGCGGCCACCCTGCTGGCCGTCATCGTCGTCGGATTGGCTTCCGGAATCGTAGCCGTCCGCATCACTCTGCGAACCCCACTTCTCCCAGCGCTCCGCGCCGAGTAGAACAGGCCGAGGAGCGGCAACGAAGTAGACGCGCCGCTCTCCGGCGTCGCAGTAGGAGACGTGTGAGAAATGCGGGCCTAGCGCCGCAAATCGAAGCACGCCATCTGGAACGCATTCCTGACGAGCAGACGACCGGCGGCCACCGCCGGGTAGTTCCACGTCTTTCCGGAAATGGCGGAGAAACGGACTGCCTCCCGGTGCGCCTCGGGAGTGGCCTCCACCAGAACCAGATCCCCGGATTCAGTCAGGACGATCAGGCGATCGCCTGCCAGAAGGACCTGACCGTAGCCATAGCGGCCCCCTTTCCACTTCCTTTCACCCGTCCCCGGGTCCACGCAGGCCAAAATCCCTTCGTCCAGGCCGTAAACGAAGCCTTCGTGCAGGACCGGGCTGTTGAACTTGTTCTTCATGCTCAGATTCGACCACAGTTCCCGGGCTTGGAATCCTTCCGACTCGCTGCCGGTCACTTCGACCGCTGCGGCGCCGTGCCCGTAGCCGGCGGAAATGAAGAACCGATTCTCATCCAGGACGATCGGTTGGGAGATGTTGATTCCGTGCTGCGTCGGCCAGGGGAAGTCCCAGAGCAGCCGTCCGTCAGTCGGATCCAGTCCCATGGCCCGCGCCGAACTCACGACTAGAATCTGCCGCCGTCCGGCGAGGGTGACCTGCATCGGCGACACGTAGGCCTGACGGTCGTCCAGCGCGCTCCAGACGCGGTTCCCGGTGATTCGATCGTAGGCGACCACCGAACGTCCGTCCGGTCCCCCGGGCAGCACGATGACGTTGTCGTCGACAATCAGAGGCGAGGCGGCCATGCCCCACGGCAAATTCTGGGCGTCGTTATCCTGCAGAATGTTCAACGACCAGATCGGCTTGCCGGTGGCCGCTTCCAGGCAGGCCAGCAATCCTGTGGCTCCCAGCGCGTACAGGCGTCCCTCATGCCAGGTGGGAGTGGCGCGCGGGCCGTCCCCTCCCATCGCCTCTCGAAACTCGGCATCCCAGGCATAGGTCCAGAGTTCCCGGCCAGTGTCCACGTCGTAGGCCGTCACCACCTCTTGATGACGGCGCTGCTCGATCGTGAACGCGGTTCCGCCCGCAATCGCAAAGGAAGCGTAACCGCCGCCGATCGGCTGCTCCCACAGCCGCGGAAGTCCTTCGGCAGGCCAGTCGGTGCGAATTCCGGGCTCCCGGATCACGCCGTCTCGCAACGGGCCGCGGAAATCAGGCCACTCCGCCTCCTGCTCGCGGGGGGCGTCAGGCTCGGGCTCCGAAACGGCTGCGAGCGCTGCATCCGGAGCCGCCGACTCTGGAGAGGCGCGATCCTCGGCTTTTTCAGCGGCAGGTCTCGGCGCTGCTTCGATTGCCGGAATATCGACTGCTTGTTCGATCCGACTCTGAATCAGCGCCTCGTAATGGGCGTCCGGGTCGTGAAAATGAAAGATCGGAACCATACCGGTTCCATCCAACTCAATCCGCAGCCCGAAGAACAAATGCAGATAAATGCCGGTCAGGACTGCGACCAGCAGCGTGCCGCCAATCTTTCGCAGGATCGACGTAGAGCCCCTCAGCCAGAGAAGAAGCAACCCGAAGGGCGGCAACAGAAGCATCGCCGCCCAAAGAATGGAGATCCGTCTGTACCACGGTGGTGTCGTCATTGCAGCTTCCGCCCCGAGACCAAATAAATAAATGTCCGCTGATACGATTTTTACAGGATTCGCCCGCGGATGCGAGTTCTCGGGATTTGCGGTGATTTCGGTAGGCACCGGACTTCTGCGCCGACTTCGCGAAGTTGACAAATGTCCCGATCTGGACCAGACTATTTATTCTGACGCCCTCTACAGGCAGTCGTTTTTTCGAACAGGTAAACCTAACAAACTTTGTACGGAGACAGACATGGCGCTACGCATTAACGACGAGGCTCCAAACTTCGCCGCCGAAACCACTGAGGGGCAGATTGATTTCCACGAATGGATCGGTGACGGTTGGGCGATCCTTTTTTCTCACCCGAAGGATTTCACGCCGGTCTGCACGACCGAGCTGGGCGCGATGGCGGGCCTGAAAACCGAATTTGACAAACGAAACTGCAAGGTCCTCGGCATCAGCGTCGATCCGGTCACCGATCACAAGTCCTGGGCCAAGGATATCGAGGCATCGCAGGGACACGCGGTCAACTACCCCTTGATCGGGGATCCCGAATTGAAAGTGGCCAAACTTTACGACATGCTTCCGGCGGAAGCCGGCGACAGCTGCATGGGCCGTACGCCGGCCGACAACGCCACGGCGCGTTCGGTGTTCGTCGTCGGACCCGACAAGAAGATCAAAGCCACCCTCACCTATCCCATGAGCACCGGCCGCAATTTCATGGAGATCCTCCGGCTGTTGGACTCGGTCCAGCTGACGGCGAAGGAACAGGTGGCGACGCCGGCGAACTGGCAGCAGGGGGGCGACGTGATCATTTTGCCCACGGTCTCTGAAGAGGCTGCCCGGGCGAAATACCCGGATGGATGGAAACAGCCGCTGCCCTACATGCGGATCGTCCCTCAGCCGAAGTAGACAAGACGATTCGGAGAACGTACTCAGTTTCGGCGGATACGGGAGTGGCCCTCGCCTTTCCTGCCGAAGATCCGGATGCGGTTGCAACCGGCGTCATCCGCTTTCGCTCGCGCACGGGTGTTCTGGTCGGCGAACGCGAACTCGAGCTTCCAGCAAACGGGAATGTGATCGCGTACTTTTCGGAGTTGATCCCGGAAGTGCTCGACTGGCCGACCTCGCCTTCCCCCAGCGGCAAC